>JAKAOE010000049.1 GCA_021823305.1 Acidobacteriota bacterium | reverse complement strand
GATCCTCGGTTTCGGAGTAGGGGAAGGTGTCCTCGAACTCGCGCTGGAAGTTGCCGTCGGGGGTGCAGGCGGGGACGGAGACGGCTTGGCGGGCGGCGTAGAGCTTGAGCAGTTCATCGGCCATGTCCTGCATGGCCTTCTTGACGCGGCTTTTGCGCTGCGCCCACTGCGTGCCGCCGAGCTTGTCGAGCGCGGGGGCGGCGCCGCCCTCGGCGGCGCGGTACTTCTGCACCAAGTCCAGGCGGGTGAGCGGGACGTAGAGCTTGGCGCCATCGGCGTACTCAAGAATCATGAACTCGCCGGCTTGGGCGGCAGAGGCGCCGTCGCCCTCGAAGCTCTTGAGACCGACGTAGCGGCCGATGCCGTGCTCGACGTGGACGACGAAGTCGCCGGGGGTGAGATCGCGGAAGTCGCTGAGGAAGCTGCCGATGTTGGAGCGGCGGGGCGGGGCGGCGAAGCGATGGCCGGCGTCCTCGAGGAAGACATCGTTGGCGCCAAAGACGGTGAGGCCGGCGTCGGGGAGGGTGAAGCCGCGCGGCAGGGCGCCGAGCGCCACCACGGCGGCGGAGGCGGAGGCGGAGTGGTAGGCCTTTTCCGAGAGGTAGTTGTCGCGGCTACGCTCGGCGCGCCAGCCGAACTGGAAGGGCAGGCCGTACTCGGTGAAGAGGTCGCCGAGGCGTTCGACCTCGCCGGGGTTGGCGCCGAGGAAGTACAACTGGCGGCCCTGGGCGAGTTGGGCGCGGGCTTCCTCCATCATGCGCGGCACGGCGCCGGCGTAGCGGGGCGCGGGGCGGGAGGAAAAGTTGAAGGTGCGGACGGGCGGGACGGGCAGCGTGGCGGGGGCGGAAATGCCCAGTTCGAGCGCTTCGGCGGTGAGATCGACCGGCTCGACGGCGAGATCCTTGAGGGCGATGGCGGGGTGGGCGGCGAGGGAGGCGGCGAACTCTTCGGGGGTGAAAAAGATGGATTCGGGGGCGGGACCGCCGGGGACCTCGGCGTGGCGCTCGCGCAGGCGCTGCCACCAGCGATCGAGCTCGGCCGCGACGAGGCCGGGTTCGGAGACGAGGACGAGCGGGCGCTCGGCGAGCTGAAAGAGGTCATGGGCGAAACCCTCGAGGCCGGGGACGCGGAATTCCCAGCCGGGGGCGGCGACGCCGCCGAGGCGATCGCGGAGCTCGGGGGTGAACGGGAGCGAGGTGAGCGGCAGGAGCAGGGCGGAATCCACGCTCTGAACGGAGCGCTGGGTGCCGGGATCGAACTCGCGCAGCGACTCGAGTTCGTCGCCGAAGAGCTCGAGGCGGACGGGGCGGGCGGACTCGGGGCTGAAGACATCCATGAGGCCGCCGCGGATGGCGAACTGGCCGGGCATTTCGACCGGCTCCTGGCGGATGTAACCGACGAGGGCGAGATGTTCGGCAAGGCCGTCGAGATCGACCAGGTCGCCGCGGCGCAAGCGGCGGACGAGACGGCGGTAGTGATCGGGCGGAGGCAGGCGGGTGGCGGCGGCGACGGCGGGGGCGACGAGGAAGGGCAGGCCGTCGGTCCAGCGCCAGAGCGCGAGGGCGCGCTGCTCGAGGATTTCGGGATGGGGCGAGAGGCCCTCGTAGGGATCGGTTTCGAAGCCGGGGAGGGCGAGCGGGCGCTCGTCGTCCTTGGCGGTGAGGTCGGCGAAGGTGGCGAGCATCTCGCACCACTCGTCGGCGGTACGATTGTCGGGGACGAGCAGCAGCGCGGGGCGGCGGGCGAGGCGCTGCAACAGGGCGGCGGCCAGCACTTGCGCGGAGGGGACGAGGCCGCTGACGACCGGGCTTTCGCCGCGCGCCCAGGCCTCGGCGGCAGGCGCCAGAGGGGAGCGGCGCGCGAGCGCCATAAAGTATTCACGGACGAAGGACAGGGTCATCTGCCGCAGCGCGAACCGACACTACTAGAGTGCCCTAAACTGTAGATAATGGGTATAGATACGGGATGCACGTCCATGCCCATGGCGAGAACGGCTCGCGCCGCGCGCGCACCGCGCTGACGATCGGGGCGGCGGCGACGCTGGGCTACGTGCTGCTGGCGTTCGTGATGGGGCTGCGGGCGCACTCGCTGGCGCTGATCTCGGAAGCCGGGCACAACCTGACCGATTTTCTGGCGCTGCTGCTGACCTGGGCGGGGGTGGCGCTGCAGGCGAAGCCGCCGACGGCGAGCAAGACGTACGGCTATCAGCGGGCGGGGGTGTTGGCGGCGCTGGCGAACGTGGTGAGCCTGTTCGTGATCACGGTGCTGATCGTGATGGAGGCGATCGCGCGGCTGCGGCATCCGCAAGCGGCCGAGCCCGGCCCGATGCTGTGGGTGGCAGGCGTGGGGCTGGTGATGAACGCCGGCATCGCCTGGATGCTGGAGCACGGGCGCCGGGACGTGAACCTCCGAGCGGCGTTCCTGCACATGCTGGGCGACGCGCTGGCGACGGGGATGGTGCTGATCGGTGCGCTGGTGATCCTGCGCACCGGCTGGACGGTGGTGGACCCGGCGCTGTCGCTGGCAATCGCGGCGCTAATCGTGGCTTCGGGGTGGGGGGTGCTGCGGGAGACGGTGAACATCCTGCTCGAGGGCACGCCGGCGGGGATGGACCTGGAGGCGGTGGCGGCGGACTTGGCGCAGGTGGAGGGGGTGCAGGCGATTCACGACTTGCACATCTGGAGCCTGGGGTCGCAGGCGCACGCGCTGAGCGCGCACGTGCAGATCGCCGACATTCCGCCGTCGGCGAGCGAGGCGATCCGGCGGCGGCTGTGCGAGCTGCTGGAAAAGCGCTACCAGATCGGGCACGCGACGCTGCAGTTCGAGCACACGGAGTGCGAAGGCTGCGCGATGGCGGCGGAGCAACGCGAGCACGAGGCCGGGGGCGGGGATTCGTAGCGCGATCGGTTCAGGAAAAAAAGGACGACAACCATGCGGCGGATTGGAGTGGCCGGGCTGGTTTTTTGGCTGGCGGCGGGTGCGGCTCAGGCCGGGGCGCAGGCGGTGGTTGGGAAGTACGCGCGCCCGGCGCCGCTGGCGCAGTACCTGACGCCGTGCAACGCGGAGATCGCGCTGGCGCGAAGCGGGGCGCCGGCGGCAATTTCCGATCACGCGACCATTCTGGTGCTGGGACGGCACGGCTATGAAACCGCCGTTCGCGGCACCAACGGATGGGTGTGCGTGGTGGAGCGGGGCTGGGTCGCGCCGTTCGACCTGGCCGCGTTTTGGAACCCCAAGATTCGTGGCGCGGATTGCTTGAACCCGCCCGCGGCGCGGTGGGTGGTGCCGGTGTACACGCTGCGGTCGCGGCTGGCGATGGCCGGCGATTCCATAGCCAAGATGATCCAGGAGACGGCTAAGGCAATCCGGGCCAAGCCGCTGCCCGCGCTCGAGCCGGGGGCGATGGGGTACATGATGGGGAAAGGTTCGTACCTGACCGATCAGGGCGACCACAACGGGCCGCACCTCATGTATTGGGTGGGCACGAATAACGAGTCACTCTGGGGCGCGATGCTGTCGAACTCGCCGGTGATCGCCGTGAACCAATGGTTCACGACAAAGACGAGGGAGGCGAGCCGCTTTCCGCCGATGACGATCTTCGCCGTGCCGGTGACACGCTGGTCGGACGGGACGCCGGCGAAATAGCGTCAGCGGGCGACGCGGTAATGCAGGTGGACGACGCCGTCGGGGAACGCGCGCGTGGCGATGAGCGCGAGCGGGAGGTTGCGGTGGCATGGGGCGACGAGGGGAATGCCTTCGCCGATCAGCACCGGAATGACGTGGAGGGAGAACTCGCCGATCGCGCCGGCGTCGAGGAAGGACGCGATGATGCCGGCACCCCCCATCATCCAGATGTTTTTGCCCGGCGCGGCGCGAAGCCGGGCGGCGAACTCCGGAATCGGCTCGGTGACGAACTCCATGCCGGGCAGCGGATCGGCGGGAGGGCGGCGCGAGAAGCCGTAGTGTTTGATTTTGCCGAAGGGGCCGAGGCCGCCCATCTTGACGGCGAAATCGTAGGTTTTGCGGCCCCAGAGGATGGTGTCAATCGAGCGCGCGAAAGCGGCGAGGCCGTAGCCGCCCTTCGGCATGGGGCGATCGAGCCAGTCCACGTTGCCGTCGGGGCGGGCGATATAGCCGTCGGCGCTGACGGCGACTTGGACGATGATCTTGCGCGGCGAGCAGCGCGCGCGGGCGGGGCCGTTGGCGGGCCGGGAGCGGCGCGCCGGCTTCATGGGGTTGACCGCGGCCGCGGGGCTTTGGCGGCGCGCTTCACCTGGCCTCGAAGCTGATGTGCAGGCGGGAACCGGTGGCTTGGGCGAGGCGCTGCAACGTCCGCATCGTTGGTATCACGCGCCCGCTCTCCAGTCGTGCGACGACCGGCTGGGTAGTGCCCATCTTTTTTGCAAGCTGCTGCTGGGTGAGGCCCGCGCGGCTGCGGGCGTCAAGGATGGCGGACGCGAGGACAAATTCCTCCTCCAGGGCCTCAAAGGCTTTCCGGTACTTCGGCGATTTCATCCACTTTTTGTGCAGGTCGGATACTCGTGCCATGTCTCATCCCTTTACCGAATCGATTTTGCCCGTGCTAGGGCGAGCTCAATCTCGCGCCGTGGGGTCTGTTCGGTCTTCTTCACAAATGCGCGCAGGAGCACAACGCGCTGAACCGCCGCAGTGGTGTAGAGTGCTCTGGAAATCCCGCTCCGGCCCCTCAGCCGCATTTCCCAAATGGGGCCTTCTATGTGCCTGACGTGGGGCTCACCGACAAGCTCAAGCCCCTTCGCCTCGATGAGCGCCGCAATGCGTGTGAGCCGCGCGCGCATATCGGGCGGCAGGGCCCCAACCTCGGCGTCGACGGTTTCGTTCAGGGTCTCGACCGTCCAGCCCACGCTGGCAGTATACCATAGATGGTATAGGTTGCCGGGAACTCCCGCATAAGCTCGTCGGGGCGGTTCGTTTAGGCGCGCAGACGCGCGGCGAGCTGGCCGAACTCAAGCACCTCGGTTCCGAGCTGGGCGAGTTGCTTCACTTGGCTGAGGGATTCGCGCTGGCGCCCGTCGCGAGTGACGAAGGCATCGCAGTAGGGCAGGAGCCACGCCATCATGCTATCGTTGCGGCCGGCGCGCATCGAGGTGCCGCCTTCCCGAAATGCGTGCTCGAACTCCGGCACGGTGACCAGCGCGATTTCGAGAGCCCTGAGGGCTGGACATCTGTCACGAAAGCCGGCGATTTGCCGTGACGTCGGGTTCGCCATCCCTGCCAGGCGGCAGAATTCCGCGGAGACTGCCTTAAATACGCGCCCTCGCTGATGCCGGGCCGCAAGCTCAGCGAGGTCGGGGCGGTCTTGGCCAACAGCTTTCTGAAGCTTGGGAACGGCGCGCGAGAAGATTAGGCGAAAAGCGCGCTCGCCCTCGAGGTTGTCTCTGAGTTGAGCTGCTCCTACGTCGGGTGGCATGGAAAATAGGTGCTCGGACTCAATATTGGGCAAGAAGGGACGGAAGCACCTGGGGTCGATTGATCTGCCATTGTTGAAGCGGTCCACAAGGGCCTTCAGGCCTTCCGCAGCCGGCAAAGCAATGTGGCCGGGAGCGAGCAGCTTGCGGGTGGTTTCGAGGAGGCAAGCCCTCCGCGTCGAGTCGGGGCACGCCAGGACCTCGCCGACCGCTTCGAAGGGGATTGCAACCCTCCATGTGCAGTGAAGGCGCTGTAGGAGGCGCGGTGAATCCGGTGCGTCGGCGAAGCCATCGATCGCGCTGGTGTCCAGTCCCAAGACCACGGCGCTACTGCAGCGGCAGTGGGGTGTCGCCGTTGGGGTCGGCTTCCTCGTCGGGGACGACGCTGGCCGCCGCCACTTGGTCGCCTTCTTCCAAGCGGAGGATGCGGACGCCCTGGGAGGCGCGGCCGACTTCGCGGATGGAGGCGCTGCCGCAGCGGATGATCTTGCCCTGCTGGCTGATGACCACCACCTCGGGGGTTTCGCTCACCGCCATGATGGCGACCACCTTGCCGTTGCGGGCGGCGGTCTTGACGTTGATGACGCCGGAGCCGCCGCGGGACTGGAGACGGTACTCCTCGAGCGGGGTGCGCTTGGCGTAGCCGCACTCGGTGACGCTCAAGATGAGCTGCTTGGGGTCGCTGGCGACCTCCATGCCGATGATGACATCGCCTTGGGCGAGACGCATGCCGCGCACGCCTTGGGCGGTGCGGCCCATGGGGCGGACGCCCTTCTCCGGGAAGCGAATGCCCTGGCCCTCGCGGGTGGCGAGGAAGATCTCGCTCTTGCCGTCGCTCAGGTTGGCGTTGACCAGCTCGTCGCCCTTGCTCACGCCCATGGCGATGATGCCGCGCGCCATGGGGTTGGAGAAGTCCTTGACCGGGGTCTTCTTGATGGTGCCCTCGCGGGTGACCATGACGATGAACTCGTTGTCGCTCTCCAGGTCCTTGATGGGCAGCATGGCGCGGACCAACTCGCCCTCCTGGAGCGCGACCAGGCTCTGCACCGCCTTGCCCTTGCCGGCGGCGGCGGCGTCGGGGATTTCGTAGACCTTGAGCCAGTAGACGCGGCCGGTGTTGGTGAAGACCAGGATGTAGGAGTGGGTGGAGGAGACGAAGAGGTGCTCGACGAAATCCTCCTCGCGGGTGCCGGCGCCGCGCCGGCCGCCGCCACCGCGGCGCTGCAGGCGGTAGGTGGAGATCGGGGTGCGCTTCATGTAGCCGGAGTGGGTGACGGTGATGGCGACGGTCTCTTCCTTGATCAGGTCCTCGAGCGCGATTTCGGCGACGTCGCCCTGGATCTCGGTGCGGCGCGGATCCTTGTCGCCGCCGAAGTCCTTGCGGATTTCCTTGAGCTCGTCGGCGATGACCGAGCGCAGCTTCTTGTCGCTGGCGAGGATGGACTCGAGTTCGGCGATGCGGAGGCGGATTTCGGCGAGCTCGTCGAGGATCTTCTGGCGCTCGAGGCCGGTGAGGCGATGGAGCTGGAGGTCGAGGATGGCCTGGGCCTGCTTTTCGCTGAGCGCGAACTTCGCGACCAAGCCCTCGCGCGCCTCCTTGGGCGAGGCGGCGGCGCGGATGAGCTTGATGACGGCGTCGAGGTTGTCGAGCGCGATCTTGTAGCCTTCCAAGACGTGTTCGCGCTCGCGCGCCTTCTTGAGCTCGAAGGCGGTGCGGCGGCGGACGACCTCGACGCGGTGGTCGAGGAAGTGCTGGATGGCCTGCACCAAACCCATTTCGCGCGGCTGCCCGTTGGCCACCGCGAGCAGGATCATGCCGAAGCTGATCTGCATGCTGGTGTGCTTGTAGAGCTGGTTGAGGACGAGCTCGGGCTGCTCGCCGCGCTTGAGCTCGAGCACGATGCGCATGCCGTCGCGGTCGCTCTCGTCGCGGATGTCGCCGATGCCCTCGACCTTCTTCTCTTGCACCAGGCGGGCGATGGTCTCGATCAGGCGGGCCTTGTTGACCTGATAGGGGATTTCGGTGACGACGATGGCCTTGCGGTCCTTGCCGATGGTTTCAACCGCGGCGCGGGCGCGCACCAGGAAGGAGCCGCGGCCGGTGGCGTAGGCCTGCTGCAGGCCGCCGCGGCCGAAGAGGATGCCGCCGGTGGGGAAATCGGGGCCCTTGACGTGCTCCATGAGCTGGGCGAGCGAGGCCTTGGGGTTGTGCAGCAGCTCGAGCGCGGCGCCGATCACCTCGGTGAGGTTATGGGGCGGGATTTTGGTGGCCATGCCGACGGCGATGCCGTCAGAACCGTTGATGAGGAGGTTGGGGATGCGGGTGGGGAGGACGACCGGCTCCTCGGTGGACTCGTCGAAGTTGGGCACCATGTCCACGGTGTCTTTATCTATGTCGCGGAGCATCTCCTCGGCGATTTTGGTGAGGCGGGCTTCGGTGTAGCGGTAGGCGGCGGGGGGATCGCCGTCCACGGAGCCGAAGTTGCCCTGGCCGTCCACCAGGAGGTAGCGCAGGTTGAAGTCCTGGGCCATGCGCACCAGGGCGTCGTAGACGGCGGCGTCACCGTGGGGGTGGTACTTTTTGAGCACCTCGCCGACCACGCCGGCGCACTTGGAAAACTTCTTGTTGGAGAGGAGACCTTCGCTGTACATCGCGTAGAGGATGCGGCGATGGACGGGCTTGAGGCCGTCGCGCACGTCGGGCAGGGCGCGACCGACGATGACCGACATGGCGTAGTCGAGATACGACCGGCGCATCTCGTCTTCAATGTTCACCGGCAGGGAGGGATTGGCCCCTTCGGGGTTGGCGGGGTTGTGGCCGTTGAGGGGAATCTGGCTGTCGTCGTTGGCCATAAAGTCTTATTTTACTCTGATTTAGGCTGTTTTTTCCAGCGGCAGAACAACCTGGCGCACGCGGCCGGGTTATGGTCACACGGGAGCTGAAACGGATGCGGACGACGATGCGAATGGGGTTGGCGCTGGCGTTGGCGGCGACGGCGGTGGGCGCGGTGGGGGCGGTGACGCCGACGAGCAAGAGCGAGTTGGGAAGGCGGGCGCGGATCATCCAGGCGCTGGACCGGCTGAGCTGGGGGATCACGCCGGGCGAGGTGCAGCAGGTGGAGAAGAGCGGGCTGCGGAACTGGATCGAGCAGCAGCTGCACCCCAACACGATTCCGGAAAACCCGATATTGACGGCGGCGCTGGCGCCGCTGGCGACGCTACAGATGACGCCGGCGGAAGTGATCGCGAACTATCCGCCGGGCGGGGCGATCGTGCAGATGGCGCGGGGGATGCGGCGGCTGCCGCGGCAGGAGAAGCTGCGGCTGGTGGTGGAGTCGGAGATCGAGACGCTGCGGCAGCGGCAGTTGGCGAAGGCCGACGGCGGGCGGGGCGGACGCGGGGGCCGCGGGATGGCCGATGCGGAGGCGCCGGTGGTGATGGGCGCGCCGGCGCTGGGGTCGTTTTTGACGAAGGAGGAGGTCGAGGCGATCGAGACGGGCGGGCCGCGGCAGCGGGTGGCGGCGCTGGAGGACCTGCCGCAGGCGACGAGGGAGAAGGCAAAAG
>JAKAOE010000048.1 GCA_021823305.1 Acidobacteriota bacterium | reverse complement strand
CGTAGCGGAAGTGCCTGAAATGACTTGGGATCAGGTGCGGTACAGACACAGTTCAGCCGGCGTCCATTGACTGCCGCCGGGGCGGAGCTGAGGATGGGGGCTTGCGGCGCGAACGTTGAGCCGATTGCTGCCGCGGCCAGGGGTTACGATGACACACGCATTTCGGCGGTCGATGGGCGCGATGGCGATCCTACTGGGCGGCGCGCTGGCGTTCGCGGCGGCCTTGGCGGCGCAGAACGCATCGCCGCTGCAGATGGGCGGCGCCGCCGCCTACGAAGCGCCGGCGGGCACCATCCCCAGCGGGGTGGTCACGGGCGTCTTTGACGCCGGCAATGGCCTGCTCGACTTCGCGGTCCTGCTCAAGAACCCCAACGGCGTGGGGGACGAGGTGGAGATCTTCCAGGGCAACGCCAACGGCAGCTTCGCCAGCACGGCGATCGTGTCCCTGGGCGCGGGGGTGCGGGGCAACGCCATCGCCGGTGGCGGGTTTCGCAGCGCCACCGGCTTCGATCTGGCGGTGGCGACCAACACCGGGATTGTGTACCTCACCAACGACGGCAGCGGCACTTTCACCCTGAGCACCAGCGCCATCACGGTGACGGGCGGCTTCAGCGCTCTGGCGGTGGCCGACCTGGACGGCAACGGCTTCAGCGACATCGCCGCCATTCCCAGCAGCTCCGGCGGGTTCAGCGTATTCCTGGCGCCCAATGGCGGCGGACTGCCGGCCGGGGCGGGCACAAGTTACACCGCGGCGCAGTCGGGCTACCGCTGCAGCGCCATCGTGGGCGGCAGCTTCACCAGCCCGTCCAACGGACGGGTGGACCTGGCGCTTGTGTGCGGCCCCATCTCCTTCGACGCTCTCTACATCTTTCCCAACCAGGGCAGCGGGACCTTCGGCGCCGCCGCCAGCCAGCAGATCTCGCTCAACGGGACCAACGGCGGCCTGGCCGCGGGGGAATTCGACAACCTGCCGGCGCTGTTCTGGACCAACACTTCGCAGGTGGGAATCCAGGCCTTCCAGAGCGACGGCGCCGGCACCTTCTCGGCGGTCTCGCTGGCGCCGCTGGGCGAGTCGCCGCTGGGCTCGGCGCTAACGGTGCTCAACAGCAGCGGGACCAACAGCATCGAGTTCGCCTACCTGGACGCGTCCAACAGCCTCGAGATCAGCTCCTACTCCAACTTCAGCGGCAGCGCCGGCACGTTCAACGGAACCTGGCAGGCGAGCGGGGCGCTCAGCCCGCCGGAGCAGGTGCTGGCCAGCGGCTACTCGCCCAACTTGACCAGCCCGGGCTACGTGGTCATCGGCGCCAGCATCAATGCCGGCACGTATCCCAATTTCCAAAGCTTCACCGACGAGCGTTCGATTGACGTCTATGTGCTGAACGCAGCCGGTGCGGTGAGCGGCGTGGCGCCGCTCTACGCCGGCACCGGCCGCAATGGGTACAATTTTCCGCCCGGCTTCGCCACCGGCGACTTCAACGGCGACGGCAAAACCGACCTGGCGGTGCTGGGCGGCGACCTGGCCACGGGCGAGCCCAACTTCACCGTCTACTTGGCCGGCTCCAGCGGGACGCTGCCCACCACCACGACGGTGCCGGTGACCACCGTCGCCAATCCCAGTTTGAGCTACAGCGGCGCCGACGCCGAGGTGGCGGGTAACTTCGGACCTTCGAGCACCAGCGACCTGGCGCTGTTCGGTGCTGACACGGTGGTGGTGTTGGGCTCCAACGGCGACGGGACGTTTACCCAGACCTATAGCTATAGCCTTGCCAACGCCCCCAGCTACCCGGGATATACCTATCGGCCGAGTTCCCCCGGATCGGGGGCGCAGCCGCAGATGTTCGCTTTCGACGTCAACGGCGACGGCAAGACCGACCTGGTGCTGGTGCTGCCGGAGAACGCCAACAACTGCAACAACGACGGCGCGGGGAGTTCACTGGGAGCGGTGTACCTGTTTCTGGGCAACGGCGACGGCACCTTTGCCAACCCGGTGTACGTAGCGCCGCCGGTGGTCAACCCGGTGGCAGGGGCGGCCGACTATTTCTACCAGGGCAAACAGCGCGACCTGGTGCTGGCCGATGGCGGCGAGCTGTGCAGCGGCAACACCGCGTCGCAAGGCGGCACGGCCGTGGGCATTTTGAAGAGCAACGGCAGCACGCTAGGGGCGCCGCCCAACCCCACGCTGATCGGCCAGCCGGCGGGGACGGCCTATCCCAACTACAGCGCAGTGGCCGCGGCCGACATCAACGGGGACGGCCTGCCCGACATCGTGGTCGCGGGCAGCCAGGGCGTGCAGGTGCTGCTCAACGCCCCAGGGCAGGCGGGCGCGTTCACGGCGCAGACGCTGTTGCCGCTGTACACCGGCGACAGCATCCCCGGGCCCAACTGCAACGCCGCGGGCAACTACGCAGGCTGCGTGGGTTACGACGCCTCCCTCGCCGTCGGCAACTTCTACGGGTCGAGCCTACCCGACGTGGTGGCGACGGCGAGCGGCGTCGCCTACGCGTTCCAAAACGTGAACGGGAAGCTGCTGCCACCGGTGGTGGGGACGGTGGCAGGGCGGGATTCCAACCGGGTTTCTGGGGTGATCGCACCCGCGGGCGCCGCCCCGGGCGTGCTGGTGTCGACCAGCGCGGGGACGGCGCTGCTGGTGAACGACGGGGTGGCGGCGAGCGGCGCGGCCGCCACTTCGATTACCGTCACCGGGCTGGCGGCGACGGCGGTGTATCCCGGACCGGGCACGCTGACCGCGACGGTGACCTCGGCAGGGGGCACGGTGGCGGGCGGGTCGGTGACCTTCAGCCTGTGTCCGGCGACCGGCGCCTGCATCGGCCCGGTACAACTCGTGGCGGCGACGGTGCAGGGCGGGACGGCAACCGCCAGCGGCGCCATTCCGGTGGGCAATTACGCGGTCTCGGCGAGCTACAGCGGGAGCGGCAGCTTTGCCTCGAGCACCACCGCCGGCACCGTACCGCTGCAGGTGACGCCGGCGCCCACCGCGGTCAGCGCCAGCTTCACCGCGACGACCAACACCTATCCCGGCCCGGTGAGCTTCAGCGCAACGGTGGAGGACAGCAACAACGCCGGCACCCCGGTGACCGAGGGCAGCGTCGGCTTTATCGTAGGCGCGCCCGGGGCGACCTGCTCGGTCGCGGCCTACGTGGCCACAGCGACGCTGCACAACGGCGCCGCCACCGTCTCCGGGGTCGCGGTGGGCGCCGGCAGCGGCCTCACCGTCACCGCCTGCTATAGCGACGCCAGCGGCAACTTCCAAGGCAACCAAGGCGCCGGCACGACCCTGCTAACCCTGGCAAAGGCGCCGACTACGCTAGCGCTGGCCGTGAGCGGGGGCGCGGCCACTGGCGCCACCATCACGCCGCTGGTGCTCACCGCCACGCTGTCGACCACGGCCACGCTGGCGGGGGCGCCCGGGCCCTCGGGCTCGGTCAATTTCCTGAGCGACGGCGCCGCCATCAACAATGGCACGGCGCCGCTGACTTCCAACGTTGCCGTGCTGTCGCCGGTGCTGCCGCCCAGCGGCACGCCCTACGCTATCACCGCGGCCTATCCCGGCGACGGCAACTTTCAGGCGGCCGCCAGTCCCGGGGCGCAAAGCGTCACGGTGCAGTACCTGATCAGCGCCAATCCGTCGTCGCTATCGCTGTCGGGCGGCGAAAGCGCCACCACCACCATCACGGTGACTACGCCGAACGGCTTCTCCGCGCCGATCACGTTTACCTGCCCCAGTTCCCTGCCCGCCTATGTGCACTGCAGCTTCGCGCCCGACCCGATTCCAACCACCCTCGCCGGCGCGGGGGCGTCGGCTTCGACTGTGCTCACCATCTCCGTGGACGCCACCGTCGCCGGGCTGGCGCCGCCGGGCGGCGACTATTGGGCGCTGGCGTGGCCGCTGGCGCTGCTGGGATTGCTGCCGCTGGGCTGGCGCCGTCGCCGTCCGCGGCGGCTCAGATTTGGCTTGGCGTTCGCGCTCGCCCTCGCACTGGTTGGGGGGCTGGTGGGTTGCGGATCGGGCTCCGCGCCGGCGGGCGGAGGCAGCGGCGCGAAGCCGCCCCCGGCTGGGGTTGTGCCCATCGCCCTCGGAGCCAATATCGCCGGCGGCACACTGCCGGCGCTGAACCTGACGCTGACGATTATCAACTAGAGGCGGCCCAGTGTTCGCCGCAACCGGGGAGTCTGGCGATGCTGCCGGCGGTGGCATGGAGCGGTGGGTCATATCACCCGCGGCAGTGACAGCGCCGAAGCGGATAGCATCGCTTGCGCCCTGCTCTTGAGCGCAGCCCAGCGAGTGTGGAAGTACCTGAAAAGTCAATGGGTCAGCTACGGTACAGACACAGTTCAGCCAGCGTCCATTGACTATCATCGGCGTGGCGCCGAGAATCAGGGCGGCGGCCCAATTTGAAACCGGCCGCGGGAGGGGTGCTTGCCAATGCGGGAGATCCAGGCAGTGAACCGACGGCTTCGTCCGCATGGTTGGCTGGCCGGCCTGCTGCTGTGCGGGCTGGCGGCGGCGCAACAACCAGCGCTGCTGGGGCCGGCAAGTTACTCCGCGGTCATGGTGATTCACCTGCGGGGCGGCGCCACGCAACAAATGGCGGTCGCCAAGCGCGGCCGGATGTGGCGTTCGACCATCACGCTTCCGGGGCGCGGTAGCATGGTGCAGTTGATCAATTTCAAGACCGGGATGGCGTACATGATCATGCCGCAGATGTGCATGCAACACGTGCTGCCCAACCTACCGCCAGCGGGGGTGCTGGCGCAGGCAGAACGGGACCACGCGCAGATCACCGATCTGGGACCGACGGTCGTGCAGGTCGGCGGCCATCGTTACGCGGTCGAGCATCGCCGCGTGGAGGACCAGCGCGCCGGCAAGCACTACGTGGTGGACGCCTACACCGCGAACGCATTGCAGAATTTCCCGGTCAAGACGGTCTTGCGCCAGAACGGCAAGAGCACCACGGTGAGCTACCGGCACATCCGGCTCACCGCCCCCCCGGCCGCGCTGTTTGCGCCTCCGGCGCACTGCGGCGCGATGCCAGGGCTGCCCGGGATGCCGCACCGCTAGAGAGCCGGAGTGGGCGGCGAGCACGGCCATGTTTGGATTGGGGTTATGACGGAGCGGCGGCGGGAGCCGCGCCAAGGGATGCAGCAAACCGGGAGAACAACGATGCACATGAGGGAACAGCAAACTCCGAACGTCGAACGCCGCCGCCGCGGGCAATTAGCACGGCTGCCCGTTGCCGCATCCGGTCTGGGGCTGGCGCTACTGCTGAGCATGGTTGGGACGCTGGCGATCCCGCTGCGGGGGCAGACGGGGGGACAGCCGAGCTTCAGCGTGGGAATTTTGCCGTTTCAGGATGTGAGCGGCAACAGCGATCTGGGGCAGTTGTCCAATGTGCTGCCGAACATGCTGCAAAGCGCGCTGCTCGACAAGACCCGGCTGGTGCCACGGCAGGTGCAGGGGGCACAGCCGGGGCAGGCGATCGACGTGGCCACCGCGGCTTCCCTGGGGCAGCAGGCGGGCGCCGATGTGGTGGCGATCGGCACGCTCCTGTCCGGCTCGGTAAAGACTTCGCAGGGCAGTTTCAGCGGCTTCGGCTTTCACGGCGTGCAGGTCGGCGGCAACAGCAAGTCCATCAGCGTGACCGTGGTGCTGCAGGTGGATCTGGTGGACGTCAACCGCGGGGTGAAGATCGCCACCCTGCGGGCGCGGGGCTCGGAGAAGAAGCAGCATTTCGATCCCACGATGGACAGCAACAATTACGGCAACATCAACATGCAAAGCGCGGGGTTTTCGAACTCAGCGCTGGGCCAAGCCACCAATCGGGCGCTCGACCAACTGGCGCAGGAGATGAAGCGGGCGCTGCAGAGCTTCCAGCCGGCGGCCCCGGCGGCGGCCACGGCGGCGGCGGCACCGGCGGCCAGCGCCTGCGCGCCGCCTCCGGCGTCGCCGGCGGGCAGCGTGGCCGCAAGCGCGCAGCCAAATCTGGTGGCGGTGAAGATCGATTTCATCCCCGGCGAGAAGACGCTTTTTTTCGACGATTTGAGCGACATGGCGCCGGACGAGCCGCCGCCGCACTGGAGGGTACGCGGCAGTCAGGTGACCTTGCTGATGAACGGTACGACCCGCGAGCTGAGCTTGAGCGTGACGCGCTTGACTTCCCCCCGCCTGGCGCTGCCGGCCAACTTCACGTTTCAATCGTTGACCACCTACCACATGGGCAACGGAGGCGGGCTGCCGGCCGCCAACTGGCATTTCCTTACCGCCAACAACAACGACGCGCTGCTGATCCGCACCATCGGCAATTTCCTCGACAAGAAACTGTCGGTGCAGGTGTTCGCCAACGGCAACGATATCGGCGACTATGACGTCCACGATATGACGTTTGCGCAGCCCGTGCATCTTGATTTATGGCTGCAGGAGGGCCGTGTGCGCGTGTACGTCAATGGCGATCGGATCATTGACGTCAACCAGGTCGCCATCCACCCCGTCGTGCGGGTGGCGCTGCGCGCGAATCGGGGCGAGGGCGAGCGGGTGCGGGTGGGACTGCGGCGGGTGCGGCTGGCGGTGTCGGCGCCGGATTTCGCCGCCGCCATGCAGGCCTCGGGCAAATACGTCACCCATGGCATCCATTTCGACACCAACAGCGCGATCCTGAAGCCCAGCTCCGCCGCGGTCATCCGCCAGGTGGCGGACGGACTGATCGGCGATCCGGCGCTCAAGCTGGAAATTGACGGGTATACGGACTCGGTAGGCAGCGACGCCGCGAACCTCACCCTATCGCAGGCGCGCGCCGACGCGGTCCGCTCGGTGCTGATCTCGCAGTTCAGCATCGACGGCAGCCGGCTGACGGCGAAGGGCCTGGGCCCGGCGAACCCGATCGGCTCCAACGACACCGCCGCCGGACGGGCTGAAAACCGGCGGGTAGAGTTTGTGAAGACCCCGTAGGCCATGCATCTGCCATGACTGCCAAATTCATCGGTGGCGTGGTCGTGCTTACCGTGCTGGCCGGGCTGGGCGCCTGCACCCAGCGCGGTTCGGCAGGCGGGAGCGCCACCCCCGGTGCGGGAAGCGCCGGCGCGCCCCCGGCGCCGGCAGCGGATCTGGCGGGCTACACCACACCGGAGCAGTTCGACCGGCACGCCGCGCCGAGCCGCGCCGACGTGCGGTTCTATCTGCAGGTGATGCCGGCCGCCATCGCGCGCCTGCAGCATCCGCCGGCCGAGGATCAGGCCGCCCTGGCCTATTACCGGCGGTGGCAGGCCGCGGGGACGCAGGCCCGGCAACGGGCGTTGGCGGCGGCGCGGGCCGGCGATTACGCCGCGGCGGCGACCGCCGCGGGCGGGGCGCTGCCGCGGACGCCGCAAGTCGAGCTGGCGCAGGAGTTGCAAAGCGGCGCCGCCAGCCATCTGGTGGCGGCGCAATACGGCATGCCGGCACGGCAATGGAACAGCCTGGCGGATGCGATTGAAGCCGCCGCCAATCCCTGCCGGCAGGCTTTGCCGGCGCTGCAGGCGCCGCACCTGGCGAACGCCTTCGAGAACTGGTCGGCGGCGTGCTACGGCGGCGACGCCAACGATCCGTTGGCCGGCCGGAGCGGGGCACAGATGCGGCAGGCGGATCAGCGGGCGGCGCAGAACATCCGCTCGATACTGGCCGCGCGGCAGGCAGTCGCCCCATACGCCGCCCGGGTGCGCGTCCTGCAACTCCAATATGCCTGCGCCATTCCCGGCGTTGTGGGAAAGCAGCGCTGCCAGCAGGCGCGCCTGATGCAGGCCATGGAGGTTCCGATTATTCCCATACGCTAGCGGCTGCCGGCGGCAGGATGGCGCGGCCGGCAAGCGATGCCAGAAAGGCTCCCATGCAATTGCGGACATACTTCAGCGCGACGGGCTTGTATCTGGCCGTACTCCTCGGGACAGCGGGTCAACTCGCGGGGCAAGCGGCGCGCTACCGGCCGCCGGCGCAGCAGCGCGTGATACGGCCGCAGGTCCATGCCACGGTCCTGCGGCAGCCGCCGGCGTATTTTCAGGTGCAGGGCAGCGCGTTCAACGGCCGTGGCGGGGGCGCGTCCTTTGAACTGACGGTGACGGCGATGAACGGCTGGAGCCAGCCATTGGCGAGCTTCACCGGGCCAATCACGCTGAGCAGCTCCGATCCGTCACTGTCCGTGCAGAATCTGCAAAAAGTGAACGGCAGTTACACGTATCAGTTCACCGCTTGCGCCGCCAGTTGCGATAACGGCAGGCATGTCTTCATCATCAGCACGAACGATGCCCATCCGGTAATTACCATCGCCGGCCCGGATGGCATGCAAGGGAGTTCCGGGCCCCTGGGCGCAACGGTCAACGACAGCCTGCAGGTGGAGGCGCTGGAACCCGGGAACGCGGTGCAGCAGGGTTCGGGCACGCCCGTGGTGGTGATCGCGCGCACGCCCGACGGCAGGCAGGACCAGGGCTATACCGGCACGATCGAGGTGACCGGCGCCGCCGACCCCAAGGCGGCGATGCAGGGCGGAACGCCGCTGCCGGCAGCGTATACCTTCACCAGCGATGTGGGCCAGCAGGGCGTTGGCGGCTACCAGGACATGAACCCCGACGACGGGCGGGCGACACTGACGATCATTCCCGGGACGCCGGGGCAACAGACGTATACCTTTACCGACAGAAACAGCGGCCAAAGCGCCAGCATCAGCCTGAACGTGAACCCGCCGGCAGCTCCGCCGGCGGCCCCAGCGGAGATTTGGCGCATGATCCAGGACCATCAGCCGGCGGCGGCGCAGAGCCTGGGGCTGAACGATTTCGGTGAGACGGCGATGGCCTTTGACGAAGCCAGCGGGCGGATGGTGCTGCTGGGCGAGGCCAATGCCGACGGCCTGATCTGGCTTTCGACCAACGACGGCGGGCACTGGACCCAGGCCTGCGGTGGGCCGGCCCGGGTGGGCACCAGCCTGGCCTACGACGAGGCCACGCGGCAGATCGCCTTATTCGGCGGCAATGACGCCAACAGCGGCGGGGCGCAGGCGGGGAGATCGGA
>JAKAOE010000047.1 GCA_021823305.1 Acidobacteriota bacterium | reverse complement strand
ATCTAACCCCCCTTCCGGTCAGTCGCCGGCCTCGGGATAGAGGACCTCGGTGAAGCGCGGATCCTCCATCAGCGGCTCGAAATCGCGGTCCTGGCGCGCCAGCATGCGGCAGTGCGGATCGAGCCGGATCGCCTCCTTCAGGTGCACCAAGGCGGCGTCGGGATCGCTGGTCTGGGCGCGCAGGCAGGCCAGCGCGTAGGAGACGTGCGCCCCCTTGGCGCCGCCGCGCAGCGCCTTGGCCAGCAGCTCCTCGGCGTCCTGGTACTGGGCGACGTTGAGCTTGACGATGGCGTGATGGTAAAACTCCTCCGGCGTCTGCGGCTTGCCCGCCTGGTGGTCCAGCCGGCTGTTGCAGGTGTTGAGATGCATCGCGGCGCGCTCGGCCAGCTCGCGGTAGGGCAGCGCGCACACCTTCTCGAGCAGCGGCTTGGCGCGCTCGAACTTCTGCTGGCCGAACAACTTCATCGCGGCGGCGTACTGCTCGACCGCATTCTGATACTCGGGGTCCCGCAAGCGGGCAGCGGCGGTGCTCATGGCAGTATTAAACCAGAATCGGGAGCGCGCGGCCACCGCCGCCCCCCCGCGCCCCTTTTCCGGCGCGGCATCAACCCCTATGATGGGAGGCGCAGACTTGGCCGGCGCGTATGTTTGAACAGGTCCCCACGCTGCTGGAAACGCTGTTTTTGGGCAAGAGCATCCCGCGGCGCGCGGCGATCGCCCGCTACGTGCGCCCCGGCCTGATCGAGCGCATTCAGCTGGCCGAGTTCCGCGGCACGGTGCAGCGCGTGGCCGCCCACAGCGCCTTCTACCGCGAGCGCTTCGCGGCCGCGGGCATTGACCCGCGGCGGGTGCGGCACCCGCGCGATCTGGGCGATTTCTTCACCACCTCGGCTGACCTGCGCGCCCGCGACACCGCCGAGTTCGTCTGCGCCCCGCCCCAGGCCGGCTTCGAGACCACCGGCACGACGGCCAAGAACAAGCGCATCTATTTCTCCAACGAGGAAGTGCACGACATCGGCTTCGAGGGCGCGGTGGGGCTGTGGAACCTGGGGCTGCGGCCGGGCGACCGCGTGGTGGACGCCTTCGACTACGCCTTCTGGAACGCCGGCATCACGCTGATGCACTCGCTCAACGCCCTGGGCTGCTTCCACATGATCGGCTCCAAGCTCGAGCCCGCCGAATTCTACCGCCGGGTGAAGGACTATCGCTTCAACGTGCTCGTGGTGGACACCGCCTGGCTGGTCAGCCTGACCGAAATCGCCGAGCGCGAGGGCGCCTGGCCGGTGAAGTTCATCCTTTCGGGCAGCGAGAACATGAGCGAGGCCACCCGCGCCTGGATCCAGTCGGTGTGGGGCGGCAAGGTCTATCTCGCCTACGGGCAGACCGAGACGCTGGGGGCGAGCGGCATCGAGTGCCCGGCGCAGCGCGGCTACCACCTCAACGAGTTCAACTTCCTGTTCGAGATTCTTCACCCCAACCCGGACGGCTACGGCGAGCTGGTGTGCTCCACCCTCACCCGCAAGGTGATGCCGCTGGTGCGCTACCGCTCCAACGACATCACCCGCTTCCTCGACGAACCGTGCGGCTGCCTGCTGCAGCACATGCGCCGCATCGACAAGATCCAGGGCCGCGGCGACGAGATCGTCTCCTGCGGCATGGGCATGATCAGCCCCTGGATCTTCGAAACCTGGCTGGGCGGCGAGCCCGCCGTCGCCGACGACTGGCAAGTGGCGGTGCGCCAGCCCGCGGCGCGCGACGTGATCGAAGTGCGGATGGAACTCCGCCCCGGCGGGGATAGCGCCACGGCCGAGGTGGAAGCGCGGCTGCTGCGCCGCTTCGAGGCGCTGTACCCCTACTACGCCAAAAATCTGCACATGGGCATGTTCGAGCTGCAGCTGCGGGTTTTCCCGCGCGGCACGCTGCGCGGCTCAGCCCAGGCCGGCCAAGCCGCCGGCAGCCGGCGCAAATTGCGGCGCGTTGTGGACGAAAGGATCGCCGGCGCCGCTCTGCCGCAGCGTTAAAGGTCTTTAATCCTGTTTTAACCCCTGATTAATTCGAGGTCGGGGAAAATTTTGGCTTAGAGTTCCTTGGTGCGTTCGACATGAGGAGAGAGCAATGAGCAAATCGGCAGAAGCGGCTCCGCCGCGTTTAGGAGTGCTGCTGGCGGGCATGGGAGCGATCTCCACCACGCTGATCGCCGGCGTCGAGGCGACCCGGCAGGGCCTAGCGCGGCCGTTCGGCGCGCTGACGCAGTTAGCCATGATCGCCCCGCCGGGACAGCCCAAGCAGCGGGTGCCGCTGGCGGAGTATCTCAACCTCACCGGGCTGGAGGATCTGGCCTTCGGCGGCTGGGACATCAACCCGGGCAACGGCTACGACATGGCGGTGGCGGCGGGGGTGCTGGAGCCGCTGCTGCTGGCGGCGGTGCGGCCGGCGCTGGAAAAGATCGAGCCCATGCCGGGCATCCACGATCCGCAGTACCTGCGGCGCACCGAAGGGCGGCGGGTGAAGGCGGAAACCAACAAGTACGAGCAGGCCGAGGCGCTGCGCGCCGACATCCGGCGTTTCAAACAGCAGCACCAGGTGGATCAGGCGGTGGTGATGTGGTGCGGCTCGACCGAGGTGTTCCTCCCCGCCGGGCCGGCGCACCAGAGCCAGCGCATCTTCGAGGCGGCGATGAAGGAGAACGAGCCCACCATCGCCCCCAGCATGATCTACGCCTGGGCGGCGCTGCAGGAGGGCTGCGGCTTCGTCAACGCCACCCCGACGCTGACCGTGGACATGCCGGTGATGATCGAACTGGCGAAGCAGCAGGGCTGCCCGGTGAGCGGCAAGGACCTGAAGACCGGCCAGACGCTGCTGAAGACCATCCTGGCGCCGGGCATCAAGCAGCGCATGCTGGGCCTGGCGGGGTGGTTTTCGACCAACATCCTGGGCAACGGCGACGGGGCGACGCTGGACGATCCGGCGGCCTTCCGCAGCAAGGAAGAGTCGAAGCTGTCGGCGCTGAACCACATCCTGCAGCCGGAGCTCTACCCCGAGCTCTACGGCAAGCTGTCGCACCAGGTCAAGATCAACTACTACCCGCCGCGCGGCGACAACAAGGAAAGCTGGGACAACATCGACATCGTCGGCTGGCTCGGCTATCCGATGCAGATCAAAATCAACTTCCTGTGCCGCGACAGCATCCTGGCGGCGCCGCTGCTGCTCGACCTGGCGCTGCTGAGCGCGGCGGCGCAGCGCGCGGGCGAGAGCGGGGTGCTCGACTGGCTGGGCTTCTATTTCAAGAGCCCGCAGACCCGGCAGGGCCAGCCCGAGCACGACCTCGCGGTGCAGCACCAGAATCTGCAGCAGGCCTTCCACCGCCTGGCGCCGCGCCTGGCGCCGGTGGCGGCCAAGGCCTAGGCAGCGGGGCGGCAGCAGCCCAGTGTGTGGACCCGGCGCGCCGGAGGGAACCCGGCGCGGCGGCAGGGCGGAGGACGCGACCCAGGGCGGGCGCGGGCAACAGCAAGGAGACTGCGTGGCGGGAGAACTGAACGGCAAATTCGCGCTGGTCACCGGAGCGGCGCGCGGCATCGGCCGCGCCATCGCCTGGCGGCTGGCGCAGGGCGGCGCGGACGTCATGGTGAACTACGTCACCAGCGAAGCGGCGGCGCAGCAACTGGTCGAGGGGATCCGCGCGCTGGGGCGGCGGGCGGAGGCGGTGAATGCCGACGCGATCAGCCCGGAGGGGATCGCCAAGCTGTTTACCGCGGTGAAGGAGAAGTTCGGGGCGCTCGACATTTACGTCAACAATGCGATTGACGTGGCCACCTACGGCCCGGTGCTGCGGCAGAAACTCGAGGGCTGGGACCACACCGTCGGCGGCAACACCGACGCCCTGCTGCTCAGCGCCCAGAAAGCGGTGCCGCTGATGAAGGGCCGCCGGGGCAAGATCCTCAGTCTTTCCAGCCTGGGCTCGACCCACTACATCCCCGGCTACGCCTCCATCGGCGTCACCAAGGCGGCCACCGAGGCGTTGACCCGCTATCTGGCGGTCGAACTCGGCAAGCACGGCATCAACTGCAACACGCTGTCCGGCGGCCCGATCGACACCGACGCCTTGAAGCTGTTCGCCAATTACGAGCAAATGAAGGAAGCGTGCGAGAAGTACTCGCCGGCGGGCCGCATCGGCCGGCCGGAGGATCTGGCCGAGGTGGCCGCGTTCCTGTGCTCGGACGCGGCCAATTGGATCTACGGCCAAACCATCATCGCCGACGGCGGCCTGTCGCTGCTGAGCGTCGGCTAAGCGACCCGAATCCGACATCCATCGCCAAGCAAGGAGCCCAACCCGATGCCTGAAGTCAACAGCGCCAACGCCGCCGAAGTGATGAAGATCCGCGAAACCGCCGACCGCGTCCTGGCCAAGCGCCACGACGAGATCCTGAACACGGTGCGCGCCGCGGTCGCCGAGGTGTTGGGGCGCGAGGACAACGAGGTCCAGGCCAACAGCAGCCTGATGAACGACCTCAACGCCGAATCGCTCGACTTTCTCGACCTCCTGTTCCGGCTGGAGTCGGCCTTCGGCATCAAGATTCCGCGCGGCGGCATCCAGCGGGCGACGCAGGGCTCGCTCACCGAGGCGGAGTTCCAGCAGAACGGCATTCTGACGCCGGCGGCGCTGGAGCGGCTGCGCATCCTGATGCCGGAAGTGGACCCGGGCAAGCTGAAGACGGGGCTGACGGTGCGCGAGATTCCCACGCTGTTCACCCCGGAGACCTTCGCCCGCTTGGTGGCCTGGCGGATCGGGGAACTGGAATCGGAAAAGGCCGCGGTCTAGGCCGCCCTGCGATGCGCTACCTGCTCCTGGACCGGATCGTCGAGCTGGTGCCCGGCCGCTACGCGGTGGGGCACAAGTGCGCCGCCATGAGCGAAGACTACTTCGCCGACCACTTTCCCGGCTTCCCGGTGGTGCCCGGCGTGCTGATCGTCGAGGCGATGGCGCAGCTCGCCGGCCGGCTGATCACTTACACCGTCAAACGGGAGAGCGGCGAGAGCGCGTTGCCGGTGCTGCTGACGGTGCAGAACGCCCGTTTCAAGCGCTTCGTGCGCCCGGGCGACACCATGGTGATCCGGGCCGAACTGGTGGGCATGGTGGAGGGCGCGGGCCGCTGCCGGGCGGAGGCCAAGGTGGACGGCGGCGTGGTGGCGACGGCGGAGCTGATGCTGGGCTACGACACCGGCCAAGGCAATGTCATTCCGGCGGAGGCACGCGCCGGGCTGGCGGCGTGGGCGGAGACGGTGAACCGCAACCTGCTGGCCGGGCTCGACCCGGACGCGCCGGAGGCGGCGCAGCCATGAGCGCGGCGCAAGCGGGGCGGCCGCGGGCGCGGCAGGACGGCGGACGGCGGGTGGTGATCACCGGCTTGGGCGCGATCACGCCGCTCGGCCACACCGTCGCCGAGACCTGGGCGGGGCTCACCGCGGGGCGGTGCGGCATCGGCCCGCTGACGCTGTTCGACGCCGCCAGCTTCGAAACCCGGATCGGGGGCGAGGTGAAGGACTTTCACCCGCAGCAAGTGCGGGCCGCGGCCCGTCCGGCGATCGCCGAGGCGCTGGACCGCAAGAACGCGCTCGGCTGGGTGGCGGCCGAGGAGGCCTTCCGCGACGCCGGCTTCCAGCCCGGCGAGGGGTACGAGCCCAACCGCATGGGCATCGCCCTGGGCACCGAGGGGCGGCGCGACAGCCTGCTGCCCGAGCTGGCGCAGCGCAAGCTGCGCGCCGGCACCGCCGAACGCCGCCGCCAGGCGCTGGCCGAGGTGCCGGCGTGGGAATACCTGCGCTACTCGCCCTACGGCCTGGCCTACGCGCTGGCGGCCCAGTACCAGGCGCGCGGGCCGATCACCACCATCTCCACCGCCTGCACGTCCAGCTCGCAGGCGCTGGGCTTCGCGCTCGACAAGATCCGCCACGGCGAGGCCGACATCATGCTGGCCGGCGGCGCCGAATGCCTGATGGAGCCGACCATGGTCGCCGGCTTCATCCTGCTGGGCGCGCTCTCCAAGAACAACGACCATCCGGAGATCGCCTCGCGCCCCTTCGACGCCGAGCGCGACGGCTTCGTGCTGGCCGAAGGCGGGGCGATGCTGGTGCTGGAGGACGCCTGGCACGCCTACCAGCGCGGCGCCCGCATCTACGCCGAGCTCGCCGGCTTCGGCGCCTCGATCAACGCCTACCGCATTACCGACTCTCCCCCCGACGGACAGGGGCCGATGCTGGCCATGCAGGCGGCGCTGGCTGACGCCGGACTCGAGCCGAACGAGGTGGACTATATCAACGCCCACGGCACCTCCACGGTGCAGAACGACGCCAGCGAAACCATGGCGATCAAGCGCTGCTTCGGTGAGCACGCCTACCGCATTCCGGTGAGCTCGACCAAGTCCATGACCGGACATATGGTCAACGCCGCCGGCGCGATCGAGGCGATCATCTCCACCCAGGTGATCAACGAAGGCTTCGTCCCGCCCACCATCAGCTACCAGCACCGCGACCCGGCCTGCGACCTCGACTACGTCCCCAACCAGGGCCGACGGCAGGTGGTGCGGACGGTGGCGAGCAACTCCTTTGGCTTCGGCGGCTCCAACGGCAGCCTGGTGTTTCGTGCCTATGAACCCTAACCGCAACGGCAGCCGGCCGCCCGGCGGACGCACGGTGGCGATCACCGGGGTGGGGCTGGTCTCGCCCCTGGGCAACTCCGCCCCGGCGCTGTGGCAGGCGCTGCGCGAGGGGCGCAGCGGCATCGGGCCGGTGCCGCACCTCGCGCTCGACGCCTACCGCACCCGCGTCGGCGGCGCGGTGCGCGACTTCCAGCCGCGCCAGTACATCTCCGACGGCAAGTCGCTCAAGCTGATGACGCGGCCGGTGCGCTTGGGCGTGGCGGCGGTGGAGTTGGCGGTGAGCGACGCCGGCTTGGGCGAAGCCGCCTCACTCGCCGAGCTCGATCCGGCGCGCATCGGCTGCTTCGTGGGCTCGCCGGGCCACGCCGGCGACCGCGACGAGCTGCTGCCCGCGCTGGACCTTTCGTACAAGGACGACGGGCTGGACCTGGGCGCGTTCGGCGCCGACGGCATCCCGACGATCAATCCGCTCTGGCTGCTCAAGAGCCTGGCCAACCTGGTGCTGTACTTCGTCAGCCTGCGGCTGGGCGCGCAAGGCGCCAACGCCAACATCTGCATGAGCGGCGCGGGCGGGGCGATCGCGGTGGGCGAGGCGTTTCACGCCGTGCGCCACGGGCGCGCCGACATCGCGGTGGCGGGCGGCTACGAATCGCTGCTGGACGAGGAGCGGCTGGAGAGCTTCGAGCCCAGCGGACTGCTCTACCTGGGCGACGGGGCGCCGGAGCGCGCCAGCCGGCCCTTCGACCGCGACCGCGCCGGGTTCGTGGCGGCCGAAGGGGGCGCGTTCGTGGTGCTGGAGGAGATCGAGCGGGCGCAGCGCCGCGGCGCGCGCATCTACGGAATCGTGCGCGGCTACGGCAACGCCAGCTCCGGCCTGCCGGGGCGGCCGAACGACAGCGAGGAGGCCTTCGGCGGGGCGATGGAAGCGGCGCTGGCCGACGCCCGCCTGGACCCCTGGGACGTGGAGGCGGTCTTTGCCCAGGGGCTGGCGACGACCGAGTCCGACCACGCCGAGGCGCAGGCGCTGAAGCAACTGCTCACCTCCCGCTCCGCCTACACCCCGATCACCGCGGTGAAGTCCATGACCGGCAACCTGCTCGCCGGCTCCGGCCCCCTGGAACTGATCGCCGCGCTGGGGGCGCTGACGGGCGCGGAGGCGGCGATGCCGCCCATCCTCAACTGCGAGCATCCCGACCCCGACCTCGGCCTGGACTACGTGCGCGGCGGAGCGCGCACCGGCAACTTCGGCCACATCCTGGTCAACGCCGGCGGCCTCGGCGGCACGGTCGCCTCGCTGCTGGTGGAGCGCTTCGCGGGGTGACGGCGATGCGCCTCGCCTCGCAAGCGGTGCTCGTGACCGGCGCCAGCCGCGGCATCGGGCGCGCCATCGCGCTGCGCCTGGCGGCCGAAGGAGCGCGGGTGGCGCTCAACTACCACGCCCACGGCGCCGCCGCGGAAGCGCTGGCGGAGGAGATCCGCGCCGCCGGGGGCGAGGCGGTGGCGCTGGCCGCCGACGTCGCCGACCCGGCGGCGGCGCAGGCGCTGGTGGAGGCCGCGCACGCCCGGTTCGGGCGCCTGGACGGGCTGGTGAACAACGCCGGCATCGTGCGCGACAACCTGCTGCTGGGCATGGAGCTGGCGGAGTGGAACGAGGTGCTGGCCACCAACCTGAGCGGCATGTTCCATTGCTGCCAGGCCGCGGCCAAGTTCATGGTGCGCCAGCGCAGCGGGCGCATCGTCAACCTCTCGTCGGCTTCGGGCGAGCGCCCCAACCGCGGCCAGGTGAATTACGCCGCCGCCAAGGGCGGCGTGAACGCGCTGACGCGCGCGCTGGCGCAGGAGCTGGCGCCGCGCAACATCACGGTGAACGCGGTGGCGCCGGGCATGATCGCCACCGACATGAGCGCACGGGTGCGCGAGATGGCGGGCGAGCAGATCCTCGCCGCCATCGCGCTGCGGCGCTACGGCACGCCCGAGGACGTGGCGGCGGCGGTGGCCTTCCTGCTCTCCCCCGACGCCGCCTACATCACCGGCCAGATCCTCAACGTGGACGGGGGGCTGCGGGCGTGAGCGCCGCCGCGGAGCGGCCGCGGCGGGTCGCGGCCACCGGCTTGAGCGCGCTCTCGCCCGGCGGCGTGGGCGCGGGCGCCTACCGCGCCTGGCTGGCGCGCCCGGCGCAGGAACGCGGCCGGGGCGCGGCCGCGACTGGCTTCGACGCTGCCCAGGTGATCGGCAACCCCAAGCGGCTGCGCAGCATGCATCGCACCTTCCAGTTGGGCGTGGCCGCGACCACGCTAGCGCTGCAGGCCGCCCGGCTGGCGCCGCCCGACGGCCTCGCCGCGGCCGCCATCGCCCCCGAGCGCGCCGGGCTGGCGGCGGCGGTGCCCGACGTCTCGCCCTTCACCGACGATCTGCTGCAGG
>JAKAOE010000046.1 GCA_021823305.1 Acidobacteriota bacterium | reverse complement strand
GTCTGCGTCCTGGGCCAGACGGTGGTCGAAAACCTCTTCCCCGACGGCGGCAACCCCATCGGCAAGGAAATCCGCATCGGCAACCTGCCCTTCACCGTCGTCGGCACCCTCCAGCCCAAGGGCCAGACCGGCTGGGGCCAGGATCAGGACGACGTCGTCTTCATCCCGGTCACCACCATGCAGAAGAAGATCAACGGCCAGTACTGGCTGCACCAGATCTTCGTCTCCGCCACCTCCAAGAACGCCACCGCCAGCGCCCAGGAGCAGATCACCGCGCTGCTCCGCTCGCGCCATCGCATCCAGCACGGCGAGGCCGACGATTTCCAGATTCACAACCTCACCGCGATCGCCCAGGTGGCCAACGCCTCGGCCAGCGTGATGACCATCCTGCTCGCCTCCATCGCCAGCGTCTCGCTGCTGGTGGGCGGCATCGGGATCATGAACATCATGCTGGTCTCGGTCACTGAGCGCACGCGCGAGATTGGCATCCGCATGGCCATCGGCGCCACCGAGCACGACGTGCAGCGCCAGTTCATCATCGAGTCGCTCGTCCTCGGCGCCCTCGGAGGCTTGGTCGGCATCGTCTTCGGCCTGATCACCTCCTGGATGATCTCCTCCATCGCGCACTGGCCGGTGGATGTCTCCGTCGCCTCCATCGTCGGCTCCGCCATCTTCAGCGCCGCCATCGGCATGTTCTTCGGCTACTACCCGGCGCAGAAGGCCGCCTCGCTCGACCCCATCGAAGCCTTGCGCTTCGAATAAGCCCGCCGCCCCCCGGACGCCGGCTTGCGGACGGCTGAACGCCGACAGCCGAATGCTATAGTTGTCCTTCCCGATGGCCCGCCCCGCGCCCCATACGTATGCCGCCGCCGGCGTCTCCATCGCCGCGGCGGACCGCGCCAAGACCCGCATCGCCCGGCTGGCCCGCGCTTCCTTCACGCGCCACGTGCTGGCCGGCATCGGCGGCTTCGGCGGTCTCTTCCAGTTGCCCGCCGGCTTGCGCCGGCCGGTGCTGGTGGCCAGCATGGACGGCGTCGGCACCAAGCTCAAGGTCGCCATCGCCGCCGGCGTCCACGACACCGTCGGCCGCGATCTGGTGAACCACTGCGTCAACGACATCCTGGTGCAGGGGGCCGCGCCGCTGTTCTTTCTCGACTACATCGCGCTCGGCGTCATGGCTCCCGGCGTCGTCGCTGCGCTGGTCGCCGGCCTCAGCCGCGGCTGCCGTGAGAACGGCTGCGCCCTGCTCGGCGGCGAAACCGCCGAGATGCCCGGTTTCTACGCCCCAGGCGACTACGACCTCGCCGGCTCGATCGTCGGCGTGGTCGAGCGCGCCCGCCTGCTGACCGGCGCCGGTATCCGCCCCGGCGATGTGCTCGTCGGCCTGCCCTCCGCCGGCCTCCACACCAACGGCTACGCCCTCGCCCGCCGCTTACTCTTCGACGTCGCCCATTACAAGCTCTCCACCCGGCTGCCCGACGTCGGCGCCACGGTCGCCGAAGCCCTGCTCGCCGAGCACCGCTCCTACCTGCCGCTCCTCCGCCCCTGGCTCGGCCGGCTGCGCGGCCTGGCCCACATCACCGGTGGCGGCATCCCCGGCAACCTGCCCCGCATCCTGCCGTCAGGCTGCGCCGCCCAGGTGCGCCTCTCCGCCTGGACGCCGCCGCCGCTGTTCGCCCTGCTCCAGCGCCTCGGCCGCGTCCCCGCCGCCGACATGCGCCGCACCTTCAACCTGGGCATCGGCATGATCGCCGTCCTTGCCCCCGCCCACGCTGATGCCTTCCTGCGCCACCTGCGCCGCCGCGGCGAAGCCGCCGTGGTGCTCGGCCAAGTCGTCCCCGGCGCCCGCCGCGTCGTCTTCACCCGATGAAGCTCGGCGTGCTCATCTCTGGCCGTGGTTCCAACCTGCGCGCCATCGCCGCCGCCGCCCGCGATGGCCGCCTCGGCGGCGCCGAAATCGCCCTCGTGCTCAGCAACCGCCCCGGCGCCCCCGGCCTGGCCTGGGCGCGCGAACAGGGCCTGGCGGTGTGCGAGCTGCCCAGCGCCGGCCGCGAGCGCGAGGACTACGACCGCGACGTGGTCGCCCGCCTGCGCGCCGCCGGCGTCGAGCTGGTCGCCCTCGCCGGCTACATGCGCTTGCTCAGCGGCGTCTTCCTCCAGGCCTACCCCGGCCGTATCCTCAACATCCACCCCTCGCTGCTCCCCGCCTTCCCCGGCCTCGATGCCCAGCAGCAGGCGCTGAACTACGGTGTGCGTTTTTCCGGCTGCACCGTCCACTTCGTGGACGAATCGCTCGACGGCGGTCCGGTCCTGCTCCAGGCCGTGGTGCCGGTGCTCGAATCCGACGACGCCTCGGCGCTCGCTGCCCGCATCCTGGAACAAGAGCACCGCCTCTACCCCGAAGCCATCCGCCTCGTCGCCCAAGGCCGCGTCCGCCTCCAGGGCCGCATCGCCCGCCTGGCCCCGGAACCGTAGCCCGCTCCCCGCCCAGGCACAAGCGTCTGCTAAAATCGAGCCTTGCCCGCAGATTGCGGAAAACCCCGAAAGGGGCGAGGCGCAAGCGATGCTAGGACGCAGGGAGGCCGGCCAGGAGCGTACAGGGACGTACGTGACGACGCCCGGCGGATCGTGGATGCTGCGCAGTGTGCCGCCGGTTGCCCCACCTCGGTAGAAGCGTCTGCTAAAATCAAGCCTTGCTCGCGGATTGCGGAGAGCTTCGGAAGGGGCGAGGCGCAAGCAATGCTAGGACGCAGGCGTGCCGGGCGGAGGAGCGTACAGGGACGTACGTGACGACGCCCGGCACGCCGAGGACGACGCAGTGCGCCGCGCATCGCCCCGCCCCGGTAGTAAGGCGCGGTAGCCAAGTGGTAAGGCAGAGGTCTGCAAAACCTTTATTCGTGAGTTCGATTCTCACCCGCGCCTCCAACCCCTCCCCTCGCAGCTAACCTTTCCCCCTCCAACCGCATTGGATCAATGCCGGCGGAGGCTCGCCTTCCGCTTGGGCGATGGCGCGAGGAATGCGCACAATCTGGAGTTTTCGGCCTTCGTCCTCGCAAAATCAGTCGCTTAGCGGTGAAAAGGAACCCTAATCGCTCTTGCGCAGCATCACCCGCTCGATCGCGACCGCCTTGCCCTCGCGCGTCTCCACCAGCGTCCCGCACAGCCGCAGGTCGCCCTCTGGTCCGCCCGCAACCGGCTCCAGCCGCGCCGGATAGCCTTGCAGCAACCGCTGCAGCACGTCCTCCGGCCGGCTGCCGATCACGCCGGCGTAGGCGCCGCTCATGCCCACGTCGGTCTGGAACGCGGTGCCCTTGGGCAGGATGCGCTCGTCGGCGGTGGGCACGTGCGTGTGCGTGCCCAGCACCGCGCTCACGCGCCCGTCGAGATACCACCCCATTGCCTGCTTCTCGCTGGTCGCCTCGGCGTGGAAGTCCACCAGGATCGTCCGGCACTCCGGCGGCAGCGTCGCCAGCAGCGCGTCGGCGGCGCGGAAGGGGCAGTCCAGCGGCGTCATGAACACCCGCCCCTGCAGATTCAGCACCGCGTAGGGCTCGCCGTTCGCCGCCACGCCCTGCAGCAACCCCTTGCCCGGCAGCGCCGCGCCGAAGTTGGCCGGCCGCAGCAGCCGCCGCGCGGCATGTTCCGGCGGCGCGCCGCTCTGCTCCGCCTGCTGCCACCAGGGCACCAACTCGCGCTTGTCCCAGATGTGGTTGCCGCTGGTGAGGACGTCGACGCCGGCGGCGAGCAGCTCCTCGGCCAGCGGCGGCGTGATGCCGAAGCCGGCGGCCGCGTTTTCGCCGTTGGCCACCACCAGGTCCGCCCCGCGCTGCCGCGCCACGTCGGCGGCGTGCTCGCGCACCACGCGCCGGCCGGGCTGGCCGTAGATGTCGCCGATGAAGAGGATGCGCATGGCGGGCCGCGTCTCAGCCGGCGCGGTGCAGCAGCCGGTCGAGGTCGCGGCCCAGCGCCCGGGCGCGCTCCTGCGTCTGCCGCTCCATCCGTTCCACCCGCGCGCGCAGCACCTCGTTCTCGTCCGCCAGGTTGACCGCCGCCAGCACCGCCACCCGCAGCGAGTCCACCACGTGGGTCTCGCGCGCGATCTGGCGCATCTTGGCGTCCACCCGCTCGGCCAGGCGGCGCACGTAGGCGGCGTCCGCCTCGCTCGCGCCCACCCCGCCCAGCGTGTACGCCTGGTCGTAGATGTCTACGCGCGTGCCGGGGCGGCTGCTCATGGCGCCGGCCGGGCTCAGGCGCCCGCGCCCTCCAGCTGCTTCGCCAGCCGCGCCACCCGCTGCCGGACCTCGTTGCGCTCCTTGCGCAGCGCCACCAGTTCCTGCTCCGCCGCGGCGTGGTTGCGCTGCAGCTTCTCATGCGCCGTCTGCAGCGGCGTCAGCGCCGCCACCGCCTGGTCGCGCTCGGCGCGCGCGGCGCGCAGCGCCTCCGCCACTTGGGCGATCTTGGCTTCGAGTTCGGCCAGCTCGTCAAGCGCCGGGCTGGCGGGGGCGGGAGGTGCGAATTCCGTGGCCATGGAGTATGCCGGAGTATAGCTGGCGGCGCGCCTTCCGCGCAATCGGGGAAGCGGCGGGGAAGCGCGCGAGCACCGGCGTGCGCGGCGCCGACACCGCCGCGTGGCCTTCGACGAAGTAGCGGTAGGGCAGCTCCGCCGCCTGCGTGATCCCGATCCGCGCCGACACCGCGATCGTTGCCGGCCGCCACCCGTCGTCGGCGAAAAACAGCGGCCCCGGCCGCGTGAGGTCGCAGCCGTTCAGCTCCGCGCCGATCGCCAGCCCGCGCGTCAGCCGCCCCGGCCCGCGCAGCGCCCCCTCGCCCTCCGCCGCGCGCACCAGCACCCCGCCCGCTTCGCCCGCCGGCAGCGTCGAGACGTTGAGGCACCAGTGCAGGCCGTAGGCCAGGTAGATGTAGGCGCGTCCCGGCTCGCCGAACAGCACCGCGGTGCGCGGCGTCAGCCCGTGCGCCGCGTGCGCCGCGGCGTCGTTGCGCCCGAGATAGGCTTCGGTCTCGACGATCCGCGCCCGCGTCTCGCGCCCCCGCGCGCGCCGTACGATCAGCTTGCCCAGCAAGGCCGGCGCCACCAAGTCGGGCGCGGGCAGAAAAAAGCTTCGCGGCAGCGGCCGCATCCCGGCGGCCTTACAGGTGGAGGCCATTCAGGTACTGCCGGAACGCTGCGCCTAGGTCCTCGCGCTGCAGCGCCAGCTCCACCGTGGCCTGCAGGAACCCCAGCTTGTCGCCGGTGTCGTGCCTCCGCCCCTGGAACTGGAAGGCGTAGAAGGGCTCTTCCTGCGCCAGCGTGCGCATCGCGTCGGTGAGCTGGATCTCGCCGCCCGCGCCGCGTCCCACCCGCCGCAGGTGCTTGAAGATCGCCGGCGTCAGCAGGTACCGCCCCACCACCGCCAGGTCGGAGGGCGCGTCCTCCAGCCGCGGTTTCTCCACCACGTCCGAGATGCGGAACGCCGGGCCCAGGAACTGCTGCGGCTCGAATTCGTCCCCACCCGCCGCCCGCCGCACCACGCCGTAGCTCGAGATCGCGTCGCCCGGGATCTTCTCCACCGCCACCACGCTCGCCCCGGTGGCTTCGTACACGTCCAGCATCTGGCGCACCACCGGCACCGGCGCGTCAATCACGTCGTCCGCCAGCAGCACCGCGAACGGCTCGTCGCCTACCATCGTCTCCGCCGTCAGCACCGCGTGTCCCAGCCCCAGCGCCTCCTTCTGCCGCACGTAGGAGACGTGGATCATGTCGCTGACCTCGCGCACCACCGCCAGCAGGTCCGTCTTGCCCTTTTCCTCCAGCATGCGCTCGAGTTCGAAACTCACGTCGAAATGGTCCTCGATCGAGTTCTTGCCCCGGCCGGTGATCATGATGATGTTGTCGATGCCCGAATCCAGCGCCTCCTCCACGCCGTACTGGATAATCGGCTTGTCCACCAGCGGCAGCATCTCCTTGGGCTGCGCCTTGGTCGCGGGCAGAAAGCGCGTGCCGAGGCCGGCGGCGGGGAACACGGCTTTGCGGACGGGGCGGGGGCGTTCGGGAGCCATCCAGGGTAGTCTAGCAAAAGCCATGCCGGAGTCATCGCCGCCCGCGCCCCGCCGGCTCACCGAGTTGGCCCAGGCCTGCGGCTGCGCCGCCAAGCTCAGTCCGGCGCTGCTCGACGCGGTGCTGCCCCGGCTCCGGCGCGCGCCCGATCCCAATCTCGTCGTCGGCTTCGAGGGCGCCGAGGACGCCGCCGTCTACCGCCTCGCGCCCGGCCTCGCGCTGGTGCAGACGGTGGACTTCTTCACTCCCATCGTCGACGCGCCCGAGGACTTCGGCGCCATCGCCGCCGCCAACGCGCTCAGCGACGTCTACGCCATGGGCGGACGTCCGTTGATCGCGCTCTCGGTGCTGGCGTTTCCCCCGCGCGAGTCCGCCGAGTTGCTGCGCCGCATCCTGCAGGGCGGGCTGGACAAACTCGAGGAAGCCGGCTGCGCGCTCGGCGGTGGGCACAGCCTGCGCGACGAGGAGCTCAAGTTCGGCTACAGCGTCACCGGCGTGGTGCATCCGGAGCGCGTGCTGCGTAACGCCGGCGCGCGGCCCGGCGACCGCCTGCACCTGAGCAAGCCGCTTGGCACCGGCGTCATCACCACCGCGCTCAAGCAGGGCGCCGCCGAAGCCGGGCATGTCGCCGCCGCCGTCGCCACGATGAAAACGCTTAACTCCGCCGCGGCCGCGGTCGCGCTCGCTGCCGGCGCCCGCGCCGCCACCGACGTCACCGGTTTCGGCCTGCTCGGCCACGCGCGCGAGCTGGCGCGCGCCTCGGGCGTCCGCCTGCGCCTGGAGGCCGCCGCCGTGCCGCTGCTGCCGGGCGCGGTCGGCTACGCCGAACGCTTCCAGTCGCAGGGGTTGCGCAACAACCGCGACTTCGCTCACGCCGACGCCGCCTTTGCCGCCGCGGTGCCTGCGGCGCTGCGTGCCCTGCTCTGGGATCCGCAGACCAGCGGCGGTCTGCTGGTCGCACTGCCGCCCGGCGCCCCCGCCGCCGCCGCCCTCGGGCCCTGCATTGGCGCGGTCGAAGCCCCGGAGCCGGAGGCGCCCTGCATCGCGGTGGTCTAGCCGTGTTGTAAACTCGGCGACGTGGCTCCCTCCCGCATCGCCGTCGCCGAATCGCTGCTGGCCGCGGCCGAAGCCGCCGCCGCGCGCCTGCCGGCGCCGCGCCCGCGCCTGTTCGCCCCGGCGCTGCCGGACGACGTCCGGCTGCGGCTGCGCTGGCAGCGCCTCTGGCAGGAGCGCCGCCGCGCGGCGGGCGAGAGCGCCGCCGAATCGGAAACGGCGCTGCGCGACGCTTCGGTCCGCGCCCTGCTTGCCGCGCTCGATCGCCAGGCGGATGCGGTTCTGCTGCACGCCGCCGATGCTCTCGCTGCGCTGGCTTGGCGCGCGTTGGAGCCGCCGCCGGGCGCGCCCGCGCCGGCGGATTTCTGGATCGCCGCCTTGCCCGCCGCGGCTGCCGCCCACCGCGTCATCGGCTGGTGCGACTGGCCTGCCCAGGGCGGCGCTGCCGCTGCCGCCGCGTCGTTGCGGGTCGCCGCCGCTGCCCTCGAACGCATGCAAGGCCGCCCCGCCCGTCCCGTCGCGCTCGATTGGTTCGGCGGCCGCGAAGACTGCGCCGCCCATGCCGCCGGGTTGGGCGAGGTGCTGGCGGCGCGCGGCGCGGCGGCGTCGCTGCGCCTCTACAGCCCGCTGCTGTTTCCCGGCGGCCGCCTGGACGCCCCCGCCCTCGCCGCCCACCTGGCCCACGCCGCCGCCGGCGCCGCGCCGGTGGTGTGCGCGCCGCGGCTGCCGCGCGAGGAGTTCGCCGCTGCGGTCGAGCGCGCCGGCGGAAGCTGGGCCGGCCCGCTCCGCGCCGGCGCTGAAATCCCGGCCGCCCTGGCCGCGCCCGGCGCGCCGTCCGAACGCCTCGCCGCCACCCTGGGCTGGCTCGCCGTTCGCCCCGCCTGAGCCACTCAGGCGACCAGCTCGCCCTGCAGCACCGTCACCGCTTCGCCCGCCAGCACGATCCGCTCGCCCTCCAGCCGTAGCCGCAGCTCGCCCCCGCGCACCGAGGCTTGGTACGCGCGCAGCTCCCGCCGCCCCAGCTTCGCGCCCCAGTACGGCCCCAACTGGGTGTGCGCCGAGCCCGTCACCGGGTCCTCGTTCACCCCCGCCGCCGGCGCGAAGAAGCGCGACGTGAAGTCATAGGGCGATTCCCCCGCCGCCGTGATCGCCACGCTGCGCAGCGGCAGCCGCGCCAGCGCGCCGAAATCCGGCCGCGCCGCCCGCACCGCCGCCGCCGAGGCCAGCTCCACCAGCACGTTCTCCCCCACCGGCCCCTGGCCCCGTTGGCATGCCCGCGCTTCCACCCCGCCCAACGCCGCCGCCAGCCCCTCCGGCAGCGCCGCCGCCGCGCTCGCGCGCGCCGGGAAATCGAGCTCGATCCACGGCCCGCGCCGCACCGCCGCCAGCCACCCGCTGCGCGTCCAGAAGCGCGCCGCCGCGCCCGGCGCCAGTCGCCCCCACTGCTCCAACGCGTGCGCCGCCGCCAGCGTCGCGTGCCCGCACAGGTCCACTTCCACCTTGGGTGTGAACCAGCGCAGTCCGAACCCCTCCGCCCGCGGCTCCACAAACGCGGTCTCCGACAAGTTCATCTCCGCCGCCACGTGCTGCATCCATTCCGCCGGGCGCGGCGCCTCCAGCCAGCACACCGCCGCCGGGTTGCCGGCGAACGCGCGCCCGGTGAACGCATCAATCTGCAGCAGCGGGATCGCCATGGCGCGCGCTCAGTTGCCGCCCGGCTTGGGTAGGATGAAGTAAATCTCCTCGTGCAGGTCCTGCTTGGCGTGCCCGCAGCGCGTCAGGATGCCCTTCGCGTTTTCGATCATCTGCGGATGCCCGCACAGGTACGCCGCGGTCGCGCCGGCATGGAAGCCGGCCGCGTCGGCGTACTTGCGCACCAGGTCCTCGGCTCGGCCCTTTTCACCCTTCCACTCCGGGTCTTCCCACGGCCGCGACACCGACAACACCAGTTCCAGCGGCAGCTTCGCCGCCAGCTCCTGCAGCTCCGCCGCGAGA
>JAKAOE010000045.1 GCA_021823305.1 Acidobacteriota bacterium | reverse complement strand
CCCGCCGTGGCGCCCGTCGCCGCCCCCATCGCGGCCGCGCCGCTGCCGCGCGCCGCCGCCGCCGCTCCCGGGCCTCGGCCCGCCGCTCCGCCTGCACGCGCCGCCACCACCCCGCGCACGCTCTCGCCCGGCTGGCTCCCGGTCGGCTCGCCGCTCCGCCCGCTGGGCTCGCCCATCGCCCTCCGCCTCGTCGCTCATCACAGCCTGCTGGTGCAAAGCCCGGTGCCGCTGACCCGGGTCTCGCTCACCGATAGCTCCATCGCCCAAGCGCTCGTCGTCTCCCCCAACCAGGTCCTCGTCCAGGGCATCGCTCCCGGCGAAGTCTCCCTCCTGCTGTGGGACGCCAACTCCGACGCCCGCGCCTACACCGTCGACGTCGGCCTCGATCCCCAGCCCCTGCAACTCGAGCTCGACCACCTCTTCCCCGCCGCCGGCCTGCGTGTCTCCGCCAGCGGCGACGGCCTCGTCCTCTCCGGCACCCTGCAGAACGCCGCCCGCGCCAAGCAGGTGCTCGCCGTCGCCGACGGCTTCAGCAAGCACATCGTCAACGATCTCGACGTGGACGCCGCCGGCGATCCCGATCAGGTCATGCTCCAGGTCCGCTTCGCGGAAGTGGATCGCAGCGCCGTCAACCAGTTCGGCGCCAACCTCTTCTCCACCGGCCTCGGCAAAACCGTCGGCTCGCTCGGCACCCAGCAATTCGGCGCCCCCGCCGGGGCCATCGCCAACAGCACCACCCTCATCCCGCCCGGCGGCTCGGTCGTCAATGGCAGCGGCCAAGGCGCCGGCAACCACATCGGCCTCAACGACCTGCTCAACGTCTTCCTCTTCCGCAGCGACGCCAACATCGGCGCCACCCTCGAGGCCCTCGAGCAGAAAAACCTGCTCCAGATCCTCGCCGAGCCCAACCTCGTCGCCATGGACGGCAAGGAAGCCAGCTTCCTCGCCGGCGGCGAGTTCCCCTTCCCCGTGGTCCAGGGCCAGGGCGCGATCAACAACGTCACCATCCAATTCAAACCGTTCGGCGTCAATCTGCATTTCAAGCCCACCATCCTCCCCGATGGCACCATTGACCTGCAGGTGGCGCCGGAGGTGAGCGCGCTGGACTTCTCCAACGCGCTCACCGTTTCCGGCTTCCTCATCCCGGCGCTGAGCACGCGCAAAGCCTCCACCGAGCTCGAGCTGCGCGACGGCCAGAGCTTCGTCATCGCCGGCCTGCTCGACAACCGCCTCACCCGCAACCTCTCCAAGCTCCCCGGCCTGGGCGATATCCCCGTCCTGGGCAAGTTCTTCCAAAGCTGGAGCACCAACAAGAGCCGCAACGAGCTGGTGGTGATCGTCACCGCCCATCTTGTCCACCCCTCCAATCACGTCCCCCGCGGCCCGGTCATGCCCCAGCCCTTCCTCAACGCCTCCCACTTCGACCACGCCAAGAAGGGCGGACGGTGACCTCCGCCCCGCCATCTCCGGCGCGCGCGCGCCAGCGCGGCGTCACCGCCGTGCTGGTCACCCTCATGCTCACCGGCTTGATGGGCATGGCCGCCCTCGCCGTGGATCTGGGCGTGCTCTACGCCGGCAAGACCGCCGCCCAGACCGCCGCCGACGCCGCCGCCCTCGCCGGCGCCTTCACCTTCCTCACGCCCAGCAACTCCCAGCCCACGACCGCCGTCAATGCCGCCATCGCCCTCGCCGGCGCCAACGCCATCCTCGGCGAACCCGTGACCATCGCCGCCGGCGACGTCAGCGTGGACACCACCGACCGGCTGGTCACCGTCACCGTCCCGCGCACCGGCGCCGACGGCATCCCCGCCTTCTTCCTGCGCATCTTCGGCACCACCGAAACCGACGTCGTCGCCACCGCCACCGCCCAGGCCTCGCCCGTCGCCACCGGCTCCATCTGCCTGCGCCCCATCTTCATTCCCAACACCGTGCTCAGCACCGAAACCCCCACCCAGGCCTGCGCCGACGGCCAGACCATCCTCGACGCCAACGGTAACCTCAGCCCCTGGATCCAGGCCAACCCGCAACTCCTGGGCTCGCTCATCACCCTCCGCCCCACCTCGCCCGGCGGCTCGCTCGCCCCCAGCCAGTTCTACTCGCTCGACTTCAGCAACGGCAGCGGCGGCGGCGCCTCCTTGTACTCCTGCGCGCTCTCCAGCCCGCTCGCCTCCTGCGGCGTCTCCCCCATCGTCGCCGCCTGCGGCTCCTCGTACCAGACCGAGAACGGCAACATGGTCGGCCCCACCCAGTCCGGCATCAACAACCTGATCGGCGCCACGCCCGACACCTACGTCGCCCCCGGCGCCTACCAGCATCCCGACGGCACCATCACCGACACCAGCCCCCAGCTCGTCGTCGCGCCGGTGTGGGACGACTGCTGCCCCGGCTGTCAGGTCGGCCCCGGCGGCGGCACGATCACCATCATCGGATTCAGCAACTGGTTCATTGATGGCCTCACCAACGGCGGCGGCAATCCGGGTGTCGCCGCCAACTTCATCAACGCCGCCGGCTGTGGCGCCGGCGGCGGCGGCAATGGCGGCGGCATCGCCACCAACGCCAGCTTCGGCATCCCGGTCCAACTGGTGAACCCCAACTGAGCCCCCTCAATCCCAAAATGCCGTACAAATTCTCCATCGTCGCCGACGAAACCGAGCGCCAGCACCTGGAGGATGTGCTGATCAGCAGCGGCCGCGGCAAGCTCGCCGGCCCCGGCTTCGCGCTTCCTCCCAACTTCCATCCCGCCGACGCCAACCTGCGCCAGCTCCAGGCCCAATCGCCCGAGATCGTGCTGGTCGGCATGCCCGCCGCCGGCACCTCGCCCGACGCCGCCTTCGGCGTCATCGCCTGGGTGCGCGCCCAAATGCCCGTCGCCCACGTCATGGCCGTCGGCCCCATGCTCGAGGCGCAGTGGATCGTCGGCGCCATGCGCGCCGGCGCCATCGAGTATCTCGATCGCCCGCTGCGCGCCGCCGCGCTCGAGGAGGCGCTGCAGCGCCTCCAGGCCGCCCCCTCCACCGCCCTCGCTCCCATCACCCGCGGCAAGCTCTTCGCCGTGATCGGCGCCCGCGGCGGCTGCGGTTCCACCACGGTCGCCGTCAACCTCGCCCTCTCGCTCGAGGCCCTGCGCCGCAAGCCCGACCGCCCCACCCTGCTGCTCGACGCCGCCCCGCTCGGCCACACCGCCCTGCACCTCAACCTCAAGCCCCAGTTCACCCTCACCGACCTGCTCGGCCACACCGCCCGCCTCGACGCCGCCCTGCTCAACAGCCTGCTCATCAAGCACGAAAGCAACCTCGAACTCCTCGCCGGCGCCGCCGCCCCCCTGCCCCGCGCCTCCCTCGACGCCGACCACGGCGCCTGGCTCGAGCTCCTGCTCCAGGCCTATCCCATCGTCGTCGCCGATCTCTCCGCCCGCCTAGACGCCCTCACCGAGGCCGTCATCGAGCACGCCGACCGCATCCTCTTCGTCACCCAGACCGACATGGTCTCCCTCTGGAGCGCCGCCAAGGTGCGCCAGCACCTCGACCCCTCCGGCCGCCTCCGCTTCGAGTTGATCCTCAACCGCTTCACCGCCACGCCCGAGGCCGATCTCGCCGGCATCGAATCCATTACCCACGCCCCGCTGCTCTGGAAATTGCCCAACGCCCACGCCCAGGTGGTGGAGGCCATCGAGCGCGGCCAGCCCCCCGCCGGCAACGCCAAAACCGACCTGGCGCGCAGCTATCACGAGCTCGCCGCCACCCTCCTCGGCCGCCCGGCCGCGAAAAAGCGCGGCTGGCTTCCCTTCCCCCGCTTGCGCACGGTGGAGAACTGATCCCGCGCGCCTGAGCTACGCTTATGCCAACTCTCGAAATCGCCGGCTACCAGCAAATCAAAAGCGACTACCACAAGCGCGTGCTGGATCGCCTCAACCTCGAACACCTCGACCGCATGGCCCCCGACGCCGCCCGCCAGGAGGTCGTCTCGCTCATCCGCTCCATGCTGGCCCTTGACGCCGTCCCCCTCTCCCTCACCGAGCGCGACAACCTGGTGCGCGACCTGCAGGATGAGATTTTCGGCTTCGGCCCGCTCGAGGTCCTGCTCCGCGACCCCATGATCAGCGACATCCTGGTCAATCGCGCCAACCAGATCTACATCGAAAAGAAGGGCCGCCTGCAAAAGAGCGAGGTTACCTTCCAGGACGACGCCCACCTGATGCGCATCATTGAACGCATCGTCAGCCGCGTCGGCCGCCGCGTGGACGAGAGCTCGCCCATGGTGGACGCCCGCCTCCCCGACGGCTCCCGCGTCAACGCCATCATCCCGCCGCTCGCCCTCGACGGCCCCTGCATGTCCATCCGCCGCTTCGGCAGCGATCCGCTCACCGCCGACAAGCTGATCGAGCACAAGGCCCTCACCCCCGCCATGCTCGCCTTCCTCAAGGCCTGTGTCACCGCCCGCCTCAACGTCATCATCTCCGGCGGCACCGGCGCCGGCAAAACCACCCTGCTCAACGTCCTCTCCGGCTTCATCCCCGACCACGAGCGCGTCGTCACCATCGAGGACGCCGCCGAACTCCAGCTCAAGCAGGACCACGTCGTCCGCCTCGAAACCCGGCCCCCCAACGTCGAGGGCCAGGGCGCCATCCGCCAGCGCCAGTTGGTCATCAACAGCCTGCGCATGCGCCCCGATCGCATCGTCATGGGCGAGTGCCGCGGCGAGGAGGCGATTGACATGCTCCAGGCCATGAACACCGGCCACGACGGCTCCCTCACCACCATCCACGCCAATACCCCGCGCGACGCCCTCGGCCGCCTCGAAACCATGGTCTCCATGGCCAACTTCAACCTCCCCGAGCGCGCCATCCGCCAGCAGATCGCCTCCGCCATCAACCTCATCGTCCAGCTCTCCCGCCTCTCCGACGGCACGCGCAAGATCATGAGCATCGCCGAGATCACCGGCATGGAGGGCGAGGTGGTCTGTATGCAGGAGCTGTTCCAGTTCGAGCGCCTCGGCCTCACCGAAACCGGCGCCGTCCGTGGTCGCTTCCGCGGCGCCGGCATCCGCCCCCACTGCGCCGAGCGCCTCGCGGCCGTCGGCCAGAAGTTCAACCCCGCCTGGATGGAGGAGGTCGTGGCGCTTTAGCCCGCCCTCGGGGAGGATCCATGATCTGGTACATCGCGCTCGCGCTGGTGATGCTCGCCTTGGTCTTCGGCCTCGGCATGAGCTGGGACAAGAGCGACGACCGCATCCGCCAACTCCGCGAACGGCTGCAGCTCGTGGATGCCGCCGAACAGCGCGAGTCGCGCCCCAGCCTGGCGCTCATCCGCGACGACCTGATGAGCGAGATTCCCGCGCTCAACCGCTGGCTCGACCGCATGGGCCGCGGCACCGCCCTGCGCGCCTGGCTGCGCCAGGCCGATCTCAGCATGCGGCCGGGCAAGTTCGTCATGCTCTGCGCCACCTTCGGCCTCGGCGCCGGCATCGTCACCTCTCTCTTCACCCCCTGGTACGCCGCCCTCGCCCTGGCTCTGCCCGGCGCCGCCCTGCCCTACGCCTGGGCCCACCGCCGTCGCTCCCAGCGCATGGCCGCCTTCCAGGCCCAGTTCCCCGAAGCCATCGACCTGCTCGTCCGCGCCAGCCGCGCCGGTCATCCCCCCAGCGCCGCCCTCGAGCTCATCTCCAGCGAAATGCCCAGCCCCATCTCCGGCGAGTTCCGCCAGGTCTTCGACCAGCAGCGCTTCGGCCTGCCCCTGCGCGACTGTCTCTTGAACCTCGCCGAGCGCGTCCCCCTGGTGGACGTCCAGTTTTTCGCCACCTCGATGATCATCCAGCGCGAAAGCGGCGGCAACCTCGCCGAAATCCTCGAAAAGCTCTCCTACGTCATCCGCGAGCGCGTCAAGATCATGCGCCAGGTCAAGACCCACACCGCCCAAGGCCGCATGACCCTCTACGTCCTGGTGGGCATGGCCCCGGTCATGCTCATCGCCCTCATGCTGCTCAACCACAAGTTCATGATGCCGATGTTCACCGATCCCATGGGCCGCGCCATGATGATCGTCGCCGCCGTGCTCCAGGTCGTCGGCATCTTCCTGCTCAACAAGATCGTCAACATCGAAGTCTAGCCATGCTCCTCCTCATCGCCGGTCTCTTCGTCGCCGTCGCCCTGGCCATGTTCGCCATCGGCGCCGCGTTCATGGCCCCCGGCTCCGCCGCCGCCCGCCTGCGCCAAATGCTCGGCCTGGAAGAGGCCCCCAAGCCCGGCCTCGGCGAAAAACTGCAGGATACGATCGAGCGCGCCCTCGACCCTGCCGCCAAGCTGCTCCCGCCCTCCGCCAAGGAGGCCAATCAGACCCGCCGCTGGCTCATCCAGGCCGGCTACCGCGAGCCCAAACACGCCCGTTTCTTCTTCGGCCTGCGCGCGGTGCTCGTCATCCTCCCCTTCCTCCTGGTGCTCGTCTCCGGCATCTATAAGCGCGCCCCCATGGCGCTGCTCGCCGCCCCCGCCATCGGCCTCATCCTCCCCCGCTTCCTGCTCAAGAAGCGGGTCGCCGCCCGCGCCAAGCGCATCCGCCTCAGCCTCCCCGACGCCCTGGACCTCATGGTCATCTGCGTCGAGGCCGGCCTCGGCCTCGATCAGGCCATCCAGCGCGTCGCCCTGGAGCTGAAGAGCGTCCACCCCGATCTTTGCACCGAGTTCGAACTCATGGTGCTCGAAACCCGCGCCGGCGTGCCCCGCGCCGAAGCCCTCCGCCACCTCAGCGAACGCTGCGACGTGGACGACTTGCGCGCCCTCGCCGCCGTCCTCATCCAGACCGACCGCTTCGGCACCAGCGTCGCCCAGGCGCTGCGCGTGCACTCCGACTCGCTGCGCACCGAACGCCGCCAGCGCGCCGAGGAAGCCGCCGCCAAGCTCAGCATCAAAATGCTCCCCGTCCTCGCCCTGTTCGTCTTTCCCGCCGTGATGGTGGTCATCCTCGGGCCCGCCGCCATCGCGCTCATCCGTCACCTTGGCCCCGTCCTGGCCGCATCGCAATGAGGTTTTTGCTATGACCGAGCCTATCGCCCACAGCCTGCCCTCCTACGCTCTCAACCGCACCCGCCAAGCCTTCCTCGCCACCGACCTGCGCTTCGCCGATCGCTTCGCCTCCCGCCTCTGCGGCCTGCTCGCCACCCGCCGCGTCGACTTCGGCTTCGGCCGCGGCCTCTGGATCCATCCCTCCAAGGGCGTCCACGCCATCGGCATGCGCTACGCCATCGACGCCGTCTACCTCGACCGCCGGCATCGCATCATCCACATCCACGAACGCCTCCGCCCCTGGCGCCTCGGCGCCATCCGCAAGGACGCCGCCGGCGTCCTCGAACTCCCCGCCGGCGCCGTCGCCCAAACCAACACCCAAGTCGGCGACGAAATCGCCATCTGCCAGGCGTAGCCTGACCGTCCCGTCACCCACTGACTGCTGACCGCTGAAAGCTGACTGCCGGTTGTTATATCATCCGGAGATGCGAGCTTTCCTCTCCGGAGTCGTCGTCACCCTCATTGCGCTCTTCATCGGAGCCCTCGTTTATTTCGGAATGGGCCTTGCGCCGGTCGCGGTCACCGCCTCGCCGATGCCGTTCGAGCGTCTGTTCGCCAAGATGGCGCTGCACGCCAAGATCAGCCGCGAAATGCCCAAGTCGGTGCCCATCGCCGCCGATGAAACCGCCTATATGGCCGCCGTGCCCATCTACCGCGAGAACTGCGCCGTCTGCCACGGCCTGCCCGGCCAGCCCAAAACCGCCATCGCCGCCGGCGAGTTCCCCCCGCCGCCGCAGTTGTTCCACGGCCACGGCGTCTCCAACGACCCTCCCGGCGAGACCTATTGGAAGGTCACCAACGGCATCCGCATCACCGGCATGCCCGGCTTCGAGAGCGCCCTCTCCACCACCGCCCGTTGGCAGGTCAGCCTCATGCTCGCCCACTCCACCTCGCTGCCGCCCTCCGTGCAGCAGCTCCTCGCCCAGCCGCTGCCGCAGCCCTAGCCGGCCGCCGGCCCGCCGCGCCATGCAGCCGCTGCCGCTTGCCGACTTTGAAGCCGCGCAGCGCCACGTCTCCGCCCACGCGCGCCGCACCCCGCTCCTCACCAGCCGCATCCTGAGCCGGCGCACCGGCTTCGACGTCCGCCTCAAGGCGGAAATGTTCCAGCGCACCGGCTCCTACAAGATCCGCGGCCCGCTCAACAAGTTTCAGCACCTCACGCCGGAGCAGAAAGCCCGCGGCGTCATCTGCTCCTCCGCCGGCAACCATGCCCAGGGCGTCGCCCTGGCGGCCGCGATTCACGGCATCCGGGCCGTCGTCTGCATGGCCGAAAACGCCACCCCGTCCAAGATCGAGGCCACCCGCGCTTACGGCGCCGAGGTCGTACTGCACGGCAAAATCTGGGACGAAGCCGACGCCAAAGCCCGTGAGCTGGTCGCCGCGCACGGCTACACTTACATCCACCCCTTCGACGATCCCCAGCTCATGGCCGGCCAGGGCACGCTCGGTCTCGAAATCGTCCAGGATTGGCCCGAGGTCGAGATCGCCGTGGTTCCCATCGGCGGCGGCGGCCTCATCTCCGGCGTCGCCATGGCGCTCAAGGCCGTCAACCCCGCCATCCGCGTCTTCGGCGTCGAATCCTCCGGCGCGCCCGGCATGCAGCGCAGCGTCGCCGCCGGGCGCGTGGTCACGCTCGACCAGGTGGATTGCGTCATTGACGGCCTCCGCGTCAAGCGCGTCGGCGAGCACACCCGCTCCATCGTCAGCCAACTGGTCGAGCGCGTCGTCACTCTCCCCGACGCTGAGATCTTCGCCGCCGTCGTTTGGCTGATGCATCACGCCAAGCTGGTCGCCGAAGGCGCCGCCGCCGCCCCCGTCGCCGCCCTGCTCGCCGGCCTGATCCCCGCGCCCCCGGGCGCCAGGGTCGCCTGCGTCCTCAGCGGCGGCAACGTCAACCTGGACCAGCTCAACGGCCTGCGCTGGAACTGAGGCTGGATACGAGCCGGGCGGGGCGATGCGCGGCGCGCTGCGTCGTCCTCAGTCGGCCGGCCGTCGTCACGTACGTCCCTGTACGCTCCTAGGCCGGCCTCCCTGCGTCCTAGCATCGCTTGCGCCTCGCCCCTTCCAGAGCGTTGTACCCCGCGGCAGCGGGCTCACTGC
>JAKAOE010000044.1 GCA_021823305.1 Acidobacteriota bacterium | reverse complement strand
GATTCACGGCCTGCTGCGCAACCCGCTGCCCAAAATGCGGGCCGGCGGCATGCCGGCGGTGACGATTCCCGAGGCGCAGATCCAGCAACTGATCAGCTACGTGATCAGCCTGAGCCAAACACCGGCGCCACCGCCCGCCGCTTCGGCGGCAGCCGCCGCGCCGGCCGGCGGCGCGGCGGCCCGGCCGCCGAAGCGGCCGAAGCCATTGAGCCAGGCGGCGATCGCCGGGCGCAACCTGTTCCAGAACTACTCCTGCTACGCCTGCCACGGCGTGGGCGGGCTCACGGGCACGGTGGCGGCGCCGCCGCTGGCGGGCACCGCCTCGCTGCTGCCGGCGAAGGTGATCGAGGACCTGCTGCTGCACCACAGCACGCAGATGCAGCAGGGCGGCATGCCGCTCACCGACCTGAGCCCGCAGCAGGCGGCCGAACTCGCGGCCTTCATCCGCTCGCTGCCGTCCACGCCAGGCCACTGAGGTCCCGCTCCGCGCGACCCGGGACCCGCCGCCTCCGGTGGCGTGCTAGCAATGCTATCATTGCCAGCAATGGCGACGATGCACATCCGCAACCTGCCGGAGGCGGTCAAACAGGCGCTACGCGAGCGCGCGGCGCGGCACGGGCGCAGCATGGAGAGCGAGGCGCGCGCGATTTTGACGGAGGCGGTGGGCGCCAAGACGGAGCCGGCCTTCGACCCGCGGCCGATTCAGGAGTACTTCGCGCGACTATTTCCCGCAGGCAAGCCGGACGGGGTGCGCGAGTTGATTCGCGAACGGCGGCGCGAAGCGAGGCGGGAGGAGCGGGAGTACCAGCGGGGCCTGCGGCCGCTGCCGAAGCGATGAGCGTATTGGACGCGTCGGCGCTATTGGCCTTCGTTCTGTCCGAGCCGGGGGCGGAAACCGTCGGAAAGGCCTTGGCCGGCGGCGGCGCGCTGATCTCGACCGTGAATCTTGCGGAGGTTCTCGCGCGGGTGGGGCGCGCCGGCCAGGATGTGGACGCGGCAGCGGCTCAAATCGCGCGCCTGCCGCTGGCGCGCATCGAGTTCAACGAGGAGCACGCGCTCGAGACGGCCCGGCTTCTCCCGGCGACGCGCGCCTTGGGGCTTTCGTTCGGCGACCGGGCGTGCCTGGCGCTGGCGCGGGAGCGGGGGGCGCGCGTGCTCACCGCGGATCGCACCTGGAAGCGGCTGCGGGTGGGGATCGAGATCGAAGTAATCCGGTAGCGGCTACTTGGCCGGGGGCAGGCTCCAGATGTCAAGCGTGCCGATGGTGAGACGGCGGTTGACGTTGCCTTCGGGGAGGATGATCTTGCCGTCGACCACGATGGGGCTGTTCCAGTGGCCGGAACCACAGGGCAGGTCGGCGATCTGGCGGCCGGTGGCGGGATCGTAGACACGCAGGCCGCCGTAGTAGCCGCCAAAGACGTAGAGCAGGCCGCCGGCAATCACCGGGCTGGTGCCGCCGTTGGCGTTGCGCCACTTGGAGATGAGGCGCTGGTGGACGAGCTGCCAGGCTTCCGTGCCGCGGCCGTCGGCGGCGATCATCCAGGTCTGGCCGTCGTGGCGCCAGACGGCGGGGGCGGTGAACAGCATCTGGCCGCCGGGGGTGGAGACGGTCTGCAGCTCGTGATCCTGATGCGGCTGGGTGCCGGCGATGGCCGCCAGACTGATGAGCCGGATGAGGCGGTCCTTGCCGCCCTGGGCGATCACGCCATCACCGAGCAGGACGGGTGAGGTTGAGCCCAGGTCGAGGTCGCGCATCTGCAGCTCGTCGGTGTCGGCGGGGGTGTAGTTGGCGAGCATCCGGGTGGCGTCGGGATTGAGTTCGATGACCGAGTCACCCCAGTAGATCCTGCCATCCCAGCGGGCGTTGCCGGTGGCGACGAAGAGGTCGCCCTGGGCGTTCTGCACCGCGCCGGCGCGGCCCCAGATGGCGGAATCGCTCTCCGGGCAGGAGGCGGGCTGGATCAGGCCGGTGCGGTTGCTGCAGAGCGAGTTCCAGACATGCAGGAGCTTGCCGGTGGCGGGGTCGAGGATGGTGACGTGGCCCTGGTAGGGGGAGCGATCGCCGATGTAGCCGGCGGTGACGGCGATGACGTGGCCGCTGCCGAAGCTGAGCGGCGAATCCATCTTCTCGCGCAGCGGCAGCAGGGTGATGGCGGTGCGCCAGATCACATGGCCGTCGCTGACCGCCAGTTTCTGGATGTAGCCGTCGGGCGAGGCGGCGTAGATGGCCTGGAGGCCGGGATCGGCGATGGGGGTGGAGTTGGTGACCTGGCGGCTCTGGGTGAGGGCGGCGTAATCGGGCGGGGTGAAGGTCCACAGCAGCTCGCCGGAGTCGGCGTCCAGCGCCTCGGTCTTGCCGAAGCTGGTGGTGAAAAAGATCGTGTCGTGCGCGGCGCCGTTGACTTCGGCGCCATGGATATAGATCACCGAGGCGTCCACGGTGCCGTCGAGCGGGATCTGGCGGCGGACCAGCGACTTGACGTTGGCGGCGGTGATGCCGGTCGAGCCGGCGGGGGCGCTGGTGCGGGCGGCGTTGTCGCCGAACTGGGTCCAGTCGCGGTTGACCGCCTGCGCGCCGGCGGCGAGCGCCAAGCCGGCAAGCGCAAGGCAAAGCGCGAGTCTCTGAGCCATGCGGACAGTATGCCATGCTGGCTTTGCCGCGCCGGCGGGAGTATAGTCCCACTGACCGAATTGCAACCGGAAGGTGGGGAATGCGCATGCGAAAACTGACATTGGCGGCGGCGGTGGCGATTCTGGCGGGACTGGCGGCGGCGCAGGCGCCGTCGCCCGCGAGTTACGCGCGCTTGCGCTGGCGCTACATCGGGCCGCCGGGCAACCGCACCGACGCGGTGGTGGGCGTGCCCGGCGATCCCTCCACCTACTACGCGGGCGCGGCCGGGGGCGGCGTGTTCAAAACCACCGACGGCGGGCTGCATTGGCGGCCGATCTTCGACAAGGAGCCGGACGAGTCCATCGGCGCGCTGGCGGTGGCGGCCTCCGACCATAACGTGGTGTGGGCGGGCACGGGCGAGGCGTTCATCCGCAGCCACATCTCGATCGGCGCGGGAGTGTTCAAGTCCACCGACGCGGGCGCGAGCTGGAAGTTCATGGGGCTGAAGAACACCGGGCGCATCCCGCGCATCGTGATTGATCCGCGCGATCCGGACACGGTACTGGTGTGCGCCATGGGCACGACCTACGGGCCGCAGCAGAGCCGCGGCGTGTTCCGCTCGACCGACGGCGGCGCGACCTGGACCAAGACGCTGTTCGTGAACGAGAACACGGGCTGCAGCGGGCTGGCGATGGATGCCTCAAACCCGCGCATCCTGTTCGCCGGGATGTGGCAGTTCGTGCAGCACACCTGGGGGCAGCGCTCGGGCGGGCCGTCGAGCGGGCTGTACAAGTCCACCGACGGCGGCGTCACCTGGACCAAGCTCGAGGGGCACGGGCTGCCGCACGCGCCGCTGGGGAAGATCGACATCGCCATCGCGCCCTCGGACCCGCAGCGCGTGTACGCGATGATCGAGACCGGCGACGGCTTCATCATCAACGGCAAGGCGACGCAGGAGGGGGTGCTGTGGATGTCGGACAACGACGGCGCCACCTGGACGCGGATGAGCACCAACCCCGGGCTGCAGAGCCGCACGCACTATTACAACCGGGCGCAGGTGTCGAGCGACAACCCCAACGAGATTTACTTCCTGGGCAACTCGTTCCTGCGCTCGCTCGACGGCGGGCGGACGCTGACGCCGATGCCGGCGCCGGGCGGCGACAACCACGACATGTGGATCGACCCGACCAACGCCGACAACATGATCGTGTCCAATGACAGCGGGGTGAGCATCACGCACGATGGCGGCCGGGTGTGGAACCACATCCAGCTGCCGATCGCGGAGATTTACCACATCGCCGTCGACAACCAGGTTCCCTATCACGTCTACGGCAACAAGCAGGACGGCAGCAGCTACATGGGGCCGAGCCAGACCGGCGCCGCCGGCTTCTTCTTCGGCGGGCGCGGGCGCGGCGGGCAGCCGCAGCTGGGGCCGCCGATTCCCTCCTCCGACTTCGTCTCGGTGGGCGGAGGCGAGAGCGGCTGGGCGCAACCGGACCCGGTGGACAGCAACATCGTGTGGTCGTCGGGCTCGGGCGACGGCAGCCTGGGCGGGGTGGTGACGCGGGAGAACCTGAAGACACAGCAGGTGCGCAACGTCGAGATCTGGCCCGACGACACGCTGGGCGATGACGCGGCGGAGGTGAAGTACCGCTTCATGTGGGAGTTCCCGCTGACGATCTCGCCCTTCGACCACGACACGCTCTACGCCGGCAGTCAGTACGTGCACGTGACCCACGACGGCGGGCAGAGCTGGCAGGTGATCAGCCCCGACCTGACGCGCGACCTCAAGAGCAGGCAGCAGCCTTCGGGCGGGCTGACGCAGGACAACATCGGGGTGGAGTACTTCGACACCATCTTCTCGATCGCGGAGTCGCCCGCGCAGCGCGGCCTAGTCTGGGTGGGCACCAACGACGGGCTGGTGCAGCTCACGCGCGACGGCGGCAAGAGCTGGCGAAACCTCACCGCCAACCTGCCCGGCCTGCCGGAGTACGGCATCGTCAGCAGCATCGAGCCGTCCTATTTCCACGCCGGCACCGCCTACCTCACGGTGGACGGCCATCTGATGAACGACCGCAACCCGTACGTCTACCGCACCACCGACTACGGCGCCACCTGGACGAAGATCACCAGCGGGCTGCCGATCGAGCCCAACGGCTACGCGCACCAGGTGATCGAGGATCCGAACCGGCCGGGGCTGCTGTTTCTGGGCACCGAGGGCGGCGTGTACGTCTCCTTCGACCGCGGCGGCGCGTGGCAGCCGCTGCAGATGAACCTGCCGCACGTGGCGGTGTACGGGCTGGCGGTGCAGAAGACCTGGCACGACCTGGACATCGCCACTTATGGGCGCGGCTTCTGGATCCTGGACGACATCCAGCCGCTCGAGGACTTCAGCGCCGCGGCGGCGAGCGCGCCGGCGACGCTGTTTCCGCCGCGCCCGACCTACGAGTTCCACCGCGCGGGCGGCTTCTTCTTCGGCCGCGGCAACGACAACACGGTGGGCAACAATCCGCCCGCCGGCGCCGACGTCAACTACTACCTGCCGCGGGCGGCGCACGGGCGGGTGCAAGTGGAGATCGTGGACGCGGCGGGCAAGGCGATCGCCACGCTGCGCGGGCCGGGGAGCGCGGGCATCCACCGGCTGTGGTGGAACCTGCACGGCGAGATGTCGGCGCCGCTGCGGGTGCGCACCGCGCCGCCGCACATGCCCTCGGTGACGCTCAACGCGCAGGGGTGGCGCCACGCGCCGTATCTGCGTCCGGTGGCGCTAACCTATCCGCCGGGCGCGTACACGGTGAAGCTGCTGGTGGACGGCGCCAGCTACACGCAGCCGCTGACGCTGCGCAAGGACCCGCTTTCGCCGGGCACGCCGGCGAGCTTCGCGGCGCAGTTCCAGCTGGCGGCGGCGATCCGGTCGGAGCTGAACCAACTGGCGGCGCTGCTCAACCACGCCGAGGCGGTGCGGGTGCAGTTGCGCACGCTCGATGTCACGCTGGCGCTGGAACGTGGCGACGGGTCGCTGCGCAAGCAGGCGAACGCGCTGGACACCAAACTGTTCGCGCTGGAGGACACGCTGTATAAGGCGGACTCGACCGGCGCGGGCGAGGACGAGGACCGGGTGCCGGCGGAGATGGGCGACGCACTCGACCACCTGTTCCAGGACGTCACCAGCGCCGATTACGCGCCGACGGATCAGGAACTGGCGGTAAACCGGCTGTTGGTCGGGCAGCTGCGCGCGGCCCAGGCGGCGTTCGACGCGATCGGCCGCACCGACGTGGCGGCGCTCAACGCGGCGCTGCGGCTGCACAAGATGGGCGGGATCACGATTCTCCCCGCGACGAACCCGGCACAATAACAGCGCGCACACTTCGCTTGCGCTCGCAAGCCGCGGCCACGGCGGACAGGGCGACTACGTTGCCCCTGGTCCGGACGAGCGCCGCCGCGTCCAGCACTATTGCTGCCTGCCCGCTATCGCGACCAAACCAGTTCGGATTAGCGCCATTTCCGCGCGTATTGACGCGGATTTTTCCCATGTGGCGATTCGTGACATGGATCACAAGTCTGCGCTAAAGTCCGCACCACCTGTGTACTTGCACCCGAGGATGACTATTCCTGACCAAGATCACAGGCGCATTTGCCGCGCCATGACGCTTGGCACCTTTGGTCATCATTTTGCATGGATATGGGAGATCGTGCATGCCGATTGGGGAACACGATCCAACGCATTGCAACCGGAGGCCGGGTCGAGCACATGAAGGCACAACATACCACTGCAACAACAAAGATCATGACGTCGCTACTCCTGGCTTGCTCGCTCGCGGCTGGCTGGCAGGTGATGGCGCAGACCGCCAAGACCGACAGCCCTGTGCAGGGCAAGAAGCTGTTTGAGGACAAATGCGTCCGCTGCCATGGCGATAACGGCAGCGGCGATACCGCCTTGGGCAAGCCCTTGGGAGCAATGGATCTGCGCTCCGCTCCCGTGCAGGCGCTGACCGACGCCCAGATCTATACCCAAATCAGCAAAGGCAAGGGGAACATGCCTCCCTTCGGGGGCGCGCTCAATCCCACCCAGATCAAGGATCTGATCGTCTACGTCCGCCACTTCGGGAAGCATCCCGCGGGCGTGAAGTCGAAGTGACGCGATAGTTCACGAGATCGAGCCATGGACGACACCCACGCCCCGGCGCCTCCATCTCAGTCCAAGCGGGGCCGTCGCCGTCAGATCGGTCTCATCGTGCTCGTTGTCGTGGCGGCCGCCATTCCGCTGGCGGTGCGCCTCCGCGATCGCCTGCTGTCGCTGTCGGTGTATCGCTTCGCGGCCGGCAGCACCATCGGCTTCACGTCGGCAGCCAACGCGCCCACTTACACGACGATCAATCCCACGTTTCTGGATTCGGTGCGCGCTTACTTTCAACTGCGCAACAATCCCACGCAACCGATCGCGTTCACGCACAAAGTGCACCTCAAGAACGGCATGCAGTGCGTGAGTTGCCACACCGGCGTGACACAGGGGCCGGATGCGGGCTTGCCCAGCGTGGTCTTCTGCATGGCGTGTCACCAGGTGGTGGATCCCAACAATCCGCAAATCAAGAAGCTCACCGCCTATTACAACAAGGGCCAGGAGCCGCCCTGGCAGCCGGTGTACTGGTTCTATCCCATGGAGCACGTGCACTTCCAACACGCTCCGCACATCCAGGCGGGCGTTGCCTGCACCGTCTGCCACGGCGATCTAGCTCAGCAAACCGTGGCCGTGCGCTCGCGGAACCTGACCATGAGTTTTTGCCTCGCCTGCCACCGGCAGAAGGGGGCCTCGGTGGATTGCACCACCTGCCATTACTAAGCATGAGAACCGCACCGCATTCGCCGCCCTCAGCGGGAGGAAATGGAGACCATGAAACGTCGTGACTTCCTGAGGCTGTCGGCGCTGGGTGGGGCCGCCATTCCGCTGGGCGGATGTGGCCAGCATTCCGCCTCCACGCACCTCATCCGGTTCATTCCCAAAGAGAATCTGATTCCCGGCATCGCGGTGTGGAAGCCGGGGGTGTGCAGCCAGTGCGGCGCCGGTTGCGGACTGCAAGCCCGCGTCATGATGGGCAACGCCGAGGTGATCGAGAACGGCCAGACGGGCATTATGCAGATGGGGCTGGCCAAGAAGCTGGAGGGCAGCGCCAAGCACCCGGTGAGCCAGGGCAAGCTATGCGCGCACGGCCAAGCCGGGCTGCAGGCCACCTATAATCCCGACCGCATCGCGCAGCCGCTGAAGCGGGTGGGTGGGCGCGGCTCGGCGCAGTTCGCCGCCATCTCCTGGGATGAGGCGCTGGAGACGCTGGCGAACCAGCTGCGGCCGCTGGCGGCGGCAGCCGCCGGGGTGGCGTTCATGAGCCCGCCGCCGCGCGGCCCGCGCGGGCTGCTGATCGAGCGTTTTCTCTCCGCCTTCCCCGGCGCGCAGTTGGTTCCGTTCGAGTTGTTTGACGACAACGTGCTGCGCCGGGCGAACGCGCTCAGTTTCGGTTACGATCAATTGCCCAGCTTCGACCTCGCCCACGCCAACTGGGTGATCGCGTTCGGCGCGGAATTCCTGGGCTCGTGGAATTCGCCGGTGGCGCAAAGCCTGGGCTACGGCGCCATGCGCCAAGGGCGCGCCGGAGTCCGCGGCAAGTTCGTGGCGGTCGAGGCCCGCACCTCGCAAACCGGCGCCAACGCGGACGAGTGGATCCCCGCCCATCCCGGCACCGAGGGCACGCTGGCGCTGGGGTTCGCGCACGTGATCCTGGCCGAGCATCTGGGCAACGCCGCCGCCGCGGGAACGGCGGGGGCGCGCATCGCGGGCTGGAACCAGGGCCTGCCCGACTACACGCCCGAGGCGGTGGCCTATCAAACCGGCGTACCGCCGGCCACGATCACGCGGCTGGCGCGCGAGATGGCCAGCACCGGCCCCGCGCTGGCCATCGTCGGCGGCGCGCCGCTCGCCCACACCAACGGCTTGTTCACCGCCCTCGCCGTCAACGCGCTCAACGGGCTGTTGGGCAGCGTCGGCAAGCCGGGCGGCTTGTACTTCAGCCCGGCGCCGCCGATGGCTTTGCCCCAGCGCGACGCCGCGCCGACCGCCGGCGCCCCGCCCGTGGCCGCTCTCGCCCAGCGTCTGCTGGCGGGCAAGACGCCCCGCCTGAGCCTGCTGCTGCTCGACCAGGTCAACCCGGTCTTCGCCACCCCGCCGCTCTGGCGCGTCCGCGGCGCGCTCGAGCAGGTTCCTTTCATCGCCAGCTTCAGCCACTTCATGGATGAGACCACGAGCCTGGCCGACCTCATCCTGCCCGACCATTCCTATCTCGAGTCCTGGGTCGCCGCGATCCCGGAATCGGGCTCGGCGGAGGCGGTGGTGAGCGTGGCGCCTCCGGTCGTGCTGCCGCTGCACGATACGCGCGCCATGCCGGACGTACTGATCGAGCTCGCCCAGCGGCTCGGCGGCCGCAGCGCTGCGGCCCTACCCTGGAAGAACTATGAGGCGATGTTGCAGGCCGAACTCGCCCCGCTGCGCAGCCATGCCAACCTGGCCGCCGCCAGCGACGACGACTTCTGGAAAGCGGTCACCGCCCAAGGCGGCTGGTGGGCGGCCGCGCCCC
>JAKAOE010000043.1 GCA_021823305.1 Acidobacteriota bacterium | reverse complement strand
CCGCGCTGCAGGGGGAACTGGGTAATGCCAGTTCAATCCACCAGCGCGGCCAGGCTGCCAAGGCGGCCATGGAGTCGGCGCGGGCGGAGGTGGCGGCGCTGATCGGCGCGCGGCCGGCGGAGATCGTCTTCACCAGCGGGGGCACGGAAAGCGACAATTTGGCGATCCGCGGAGCGGTGGCCGAGTGGCAGCTGCGCCATCCCGGCGCCCCGCCCGCCCATCTGGTGACCACTGGCATCGAGCATCACGCGGTCCTGCACGTCTTCGAGGATCTGGAGCGGAGCGGCCATCGCGTAACCTACCTGCCCGTGTCCGCCGCCGGCGTGCTTGATCCCGCGGCCGTCGTCGCGGCCTTGCGTCCCGATACCGCGCTGATTTCGGTGATGATGGCCAACAACGAAACTGGCGTGCTGCAGCCGGTGGAAGCCGTGGGCGAACTCGCCCGCACCGCCAAGGTTGCCTTTCACGTGGACGCCATCCAGGCCGCGGGCCGCGGGCCCGTGGACGTGCAGCGCCTCGGCTGCCATCTGCTCAGCCTCAGCGGCCACAAGATTCACGCTCCGGCGGGCGTGGGAGCGCTCTACGTGCGACGCGGCGTCCGCCTGCGGCCGCTGCTGCTGGGCGGGCATCATGAGCGCGACCGCCGCGCCGGCTCGGAGAACCTGCCTGGCATTCTCGGCTTCGGCGCCGCCGCGCGTCTGGTGCGCCGGGATCTCGAGCCGGCGGCCGCCCGCCTGGCGGCCCTGCGCGACCGGCTCGAGGCCGGCCTGGCGGCCGCCGTGCCGAATGCCGAAGTGGTCGGCGCCGCCGCCCCGCGCGTCGCCAATACCAGCAACGTCTGCTTTTCCGGCGTCGAAGGCGAGGCGCTGGTGATCGCCCTCGACCTGCACGGCATCTGCGCCTCGACCGGCGCGGCGTGTTCCTCCGGCGCGATCGAGCCCTCACACGTGCTGCTGGCCATGGGCTATTCCCGCGCCCGGGCGCGCGCCTGCGTCCGCTTCAGCCTCGGCCGCCAGAACACGGAAGCCGAGATTGCCGCACTCCTCGAAGTGCTGCCCGGGCTGGTGGAGCGCCAGCGCAAGCTTTCCGGCGCGGGAGCCTTGGCGCGTCCGGCATGAGCGGCACGGGCGCAGCTTCGCCCTCCGGCCGCCTGGCGGTCGCGATGTCGGGCGGTGTGGACAGCTCCACCGTCGCCGCCATGCTCCACGCCGCGGGCGAGCCGTTGGTCGGCCTCACCATGCAGCTTTGGAACCATCGCCGTCTGGCCGGCGCTCCCGGAATTCCCGAGCAGGCTTCCGGCCGCTGCTGCTCGCCCGACGACGTCCACGACGCTCGCCGCGTCGCCGAGCACTTGGGCATCCCGCACTACGTGGTCAATCTCGAGCAGCGTTTCGAGCAAACCGTGGTGCGCGATTTCGTGGAGCAGTATCGCGCCGGCCGCACCCCCGTGCCCTGCAGCCATTGCAACACCGCCGTCAAGTTCGACCAGCTGCTCGCCACCGCCCGCCGGATCGGAGCCGAGGCGGTCGCCACCGGCCACTACGCCCGCGTGCGCCTCGACCCCGCCAGCGGCGCTTTTGAGTTGCTGCGCGCGGTGGATGATACCAAGGACCAGACCTTCTTCCTCTGGGGTCTGACCCAGGAGCAACTGAGCTGTTCCCGCTTCCCCTTGGGAGAGTTGCGCAAGACCGAGGTGCGAACGCTCGCGGCGCGCTTCGGCCTGCCGGTCGCAGAAAAGCCCGATAGCAACGAAATCTGCTTCGTCCCCGGCGGCGACTACGCCGCCTTCCTGGAGGCCTATGCCGGCGAGCAGGGCGAGCCCGCTCCGGCCGGCGGCGGCGAGGTGGTCGCCCAGGATGGCCGCGTGCTGGCCGCCCACGCCGGCGTGCATCGCTATACCGTGGGCCAGCGCAAGGGGCTCGGCTTCGCCGCCGGCGAGCCGCTCTACGTGATTGAGCTCGACGCCGCGCGCAACCGCGTAGTCGTCGGCCCCGATACCGCGCTGCGCGCGCTCTCTCTCACCGCCAGCCGCTGCCACTGGATCGGCGGAGCCGCGCCGGCGCCGCCGCTGCGCGTCGAGGCGCGCATCCGCCACCGCCATGCGCCCGCGCCGGCCTGGGCCGAGCCCCTGCCCGGCGCCCGCCTGCGGGTCGAGTTCGATGCCCCGCAGCGCGCCATTACGCCCGGCCAGGCGGTGGTGCTGTACCAGGGCGACCGCGTTCTCGGCGGCGCCTGGATTGACGCCGCCGCCTGAACTCACCCGCGTGGCTCGGCCGCCAGCAGCGCCGGCAGCACGCGCTTGCGCATCCGTGCCGCGTAGGCCAGGCTCCAGGTGATCGCGAAGACCGTCAGGACGCCCAAAATGAGCGGCGAAACCACCAGAACCACCGCCGCCGGCAGCGTGTACACCAGAATCACGCGCAGCACCAGTTCGCCCAGGAAAACCGCCCCCCACAACGTCGTGATCAGCCGGTTCCCGCGCCGCACCTCCGGCAGCGACCAGCTCGCGTCAAACCGCGCCCGCTTTTCCGCGTCCCCGCCCGCCATGAAGTAGCGCCCGAAGTAGAACATCAGCGGCCGCGGCAGCAGCAGCGAAACGAAGCAGCCCGCGCCGAACGCCCCGGTCGCGAACGACTCCCGGATCAGCAGCAGCTTCGGACTGCCGCCCAGGCTGATCGCCAGCGCGTCCACGATGATGCCGAAGATCACCATCGCCGCGATCGGATCCAGCTGCCGGTCGCGCGCCAGACCCCAAATGCTGTCGCCGACCGGAAACAGCGTCGCGAACACCAGCGCGGTGTACTCGGAGGGTGAGACGAAATGCTTGGAAAATTCATACAGCAGCACCGGCACGACGGTGTTGAGCGCCATGCTCCAAATCACGCCCTGCAGCAGGTGCTTGCCCGGATCGCTCCGGGGTGGAGTCGTCGTTGACACCGAAGCCTCGTCTCGTGCGCGCTTGCGTCGCCGGCCGAACCGCCCTACGCCATGCCGCGCTGCGCCAGTCGCTGGGTGCGCCGCCGGCCCGCCTGTTCGTAGCGGCGCTTCTCTTCGTCCGTCTCCGGCAGCACCGGCGGCACCGCCAGCCGTTCGCCGCTTTCGTCCACCGCCACGAAGGTGAGATAGGCGCTGCTGGTGTGCCGCCGCTCGCCGGTGAGCATGGATTCCGCGAACACCTTGACGCCGACCTCCATCGAGGTATGAAAGGCCCGGTTGACGCTGGCCCGGAGCACCACCAATTCGCCGATATGGATCGGATAACGAAAATCCATGTGATCCACCGAGGCCGTGACCGCCACGCTGCCGCAATGGCGGCAGGCGGCAATGGCGGCGCACAGATCCACCAGATGCATGACCTTGCCGCCCAGCACGTTGCCCATGATATTGGCGTCGTTGGGCAGCACCAGTTCGGTCATCTCCGACTGCGACACCCGCACCGGCTTGGCTTCTTCCGCCATGGCTAGGACGAGGGGTGGCCGGGACGCACCGGCGTTTCCTTCCGCTTCAAGTAGGAGCCCAGATAGCACTCCGCCTGCTTTTGCAGTCGTGCATCGGGATGTCCCTTGATCCAGCTCTGCCGTTCCTGGTCATACAGCAGCGTGCCGTGTTCGCCCGGCGTGTGATCCACTTCCAGAACGTAATAGATCAGGATGCCGTTCTCCTTGTCGCGGGCGATGCTGAAGCTGATCTTGTCCGCCATCGGCTTTGCCGGCAGCCACGGGCAGCGCTTGGCGTACCCGAAGCTGCACCATTCCTTGATGGCCGTCTCCGGCGGCGCTTCGCCATCATGGCCGGCGGCGGTGCAAACACCCTTCCAGGCATCGCCCAGGGGCAGCCGCGGACGTGCATGCCAAGCCCAGGCTGTGAACTCTTCTGTCGGTAGGAAGTAGGGGCAGGCCATAATGGGAACACTCGCGCAGGCGAGATTTCATGGTAGCAAACCGGCTGGAACGCTTGGTGGAGTTTGTGCGCGACCATCCCGAGGACGCTTTCGCGCGTTACGGCTTGGCGATGGAATACATGCGTTCCGGCGACAGCGAAGCCGCCCTGGGGCAATTCGCCCAACTGCGCGAGCGTCATCCCGACTACGCCGCCGGATATCAGCAGGCTGGCCAGCTCCTGATGGGGCTGCAACGCCATGCCGAAGCCCGCGTCACGCTGGCCGCTGGCATCGCCGTCGCACGCCGCCAAAGCGACCTGCATGCCGCCGCGGAAATGCAGGCCATCTTGGACGAACTGCCGCCCGAATAAGCCCGCCTCAGCGCAGCGCTTCTTCGACTTCCGCCAGCCAATCCGGGCGTTTCAATAGCTCGCGCGGCTTGGGGCCATCCGCCGGCCCGACGATTCCGTCCTTGTGCATCAGGTCAATCAGGTGCGCCGCCCGCCCGTAGCCGATGCGCAGCCGCCGCTGCAGCAGCGACGTGCTCGCCTTGCCGTACTCCACCACCACTCGCACCGCATCCTCGAACATCGGGTCGTCGTCGCTTTCGCCGGCGGCGGCGTCGGAATCCGGGCCGAGGCCCTCCTCCGCCGGCGCCTCGTCCTCCTTGGGCGGAGCCTGCAGGAAGGCGGTGTCGAAGCGCGGCTGGCCCTGTGCGCTCCAGGCATCCACCACGGCGCCGATCTCCGGCTCGGTGACGAACGCCCCGTGCACGCGATGGAAGCGCGAAGTGCCGGGCGGCAAAAACAGCATGTCGCCCTTGCCTAGCAGCAGTTCCGCCCCCTGCGAATCGAGAATCGTGCGCGAATCCACCCGCGTCGCCACGCGGAAGGACATGCGCGCCGGAAAGTTGGCCTTGATCAGGCCGGTGATCACGTCCACCGACGGCCGCTGCGTCGCCAGGATGAGATGGATGCCGACCGCGCGCGCCATCTGCGCCAGCCGCGTGATGGATTCCTCCACGTTGTGCGCATCCACGATCATCAGGTCCGCCAGCTCGTCGATCACGATGACGATGTACGGCAGCGGGCGGTTCTCCTCGCTCTCGCCCAGGTTGTCGAACAGGCCGGGCGACCGCGTCTCGAACAGGCGGTTGAACTGCGCGATGTTGCGCACGCCGCGGCTGGCCAGCAGCTTCAGCCGCCGTTCCATCTCGCGGATGGCGTTGCGCAGCGCGTTCGCCGCCAGTTTCGGCTCGGTGATGATCGGCGTATACAGATGCGGAATGCCGTCGTAAAGCCCCAGTTCCAGCCGCTTGGGATCCACCAGAATGAGCCGCACTTGGTCGGGCGTGGATTTGTACAGCAGCGACACGATCATGCTGTTCAGCGCCACGCTCTTGCCCGATCCGGTCGAGCCGGCGATCAGCAGATGCGGCATCGCCGCCAGGTCGGTAACCACGATCTGCCCGTTGGCGTCCTTACCCAGCGCCATCGTCAGCGGCGCCTTGGAGAGCTGGAAGGGATCGGATGCGATGATCTCGCGCAGGAAGATCGTCTCCCGGTGCGGATTCGGCACTTCGATCCCCACCGTGTTCTTGCCCGGGATGCGCTCGATGTAAATGGACTCCGCCGCCAGCGCCAGGCACAAGTCGTCGTTGAGCGCCGTGATGCGGTTGTACTTCACCCCCGCCTGGGGCTTGAACTCGTAGGTGGTGACCACTGGCCCGGGGTTGATCTGCGTCACCTGCCCGCTCACGGCGAACTCTTCGCATTTCGCCGTCAGCCGCGCCGCCATGTCCCGCAGCTCGCCCTCGTTCACCTGGTTGCCCGGCCCCGGCATCTGCAGCAATGAAAGCGGCGGCGTCTTGAATTGTCCCGAGGCCACACGGAGGGGCTTGGCCGCCATCGGCACCGGCGCCATCTCCCGCACCCGAATCGCCGATGGCGTCGGCGGCGGCTCCGGCGTTTCCTCGCTGTTCGTGCCTCGATCGATCTCGCGCCGCGCCCGCACGGCCGCCGTCTCGACCGCTTCGACCGGCCGCGCCCGCGCCGGTATGAAGGTGGTCTCCAACTCCGGCTCCGCCTCCAGCGCGCTCTCGCGCTTTCGCCGCCCGCGCTCGGCGCGCCGCAAATCCCGCTCTTCCTGCCGTGCTGCCCGCCAGGCCTGCCACCGCCTCCACGGCTGCGCCAACGCGGTCAGCGCGCCCCGCAGGCGCCCTGCCGCCAGCTCCCGCCACCACGCCTCCATGGTGGCGAAGGAGAACTTGGTGGCCAGAAACAGTCCCACCACCAGCAGCGTCGCCGTCAGCATATACGCGCCGACCGGATTGAACGCCGCAATCAGGGCGCGCGCCGCGAATCCGCCCAGCATACCCTCGAGCGGCACGCTCCCCCGCCAGAATCCATGCCATGGAAGCTCCGCGAGCAGGCCGCCGATGGCGATCATGGTCACCAGCAACCCGATGACGTGGCTGAGCCGCGCTGGCTGCGATTGCGGGGCCCGAAACCAGCGCAGCGCCAGGCTGGCCAACCCCAGTACCAGCAGAAACGACGCGATCCCCAGCCCCTGGAACAGCACGTCGGCCAGGTTCGCGCCCACCGGTCCCACCCAGTTGGCCGGGCGTGCCAGCGCCGCGGCCGTATCGAGCGACGGGTCGGCGGGATGGTAGCTGAGCAGCGCCAATCCCAGCAGCGCCGCCGCTACCAGGATCAGCAAACCGATGAGGTCATTGAACCGCCGGTTGGCGGTGGGCCGCAGCGGATGCACCGCTCCAGCATATCGGCCCCGCCCGGCGCCGTAAGGTATCAAGAAAGATACCGCGCACCCGCCTGATTCCGCCGCACTTGCGCGCCGCGCCGCGCCACTGGAATTTTTCCGCCATGCCCGCGTATACTGTCTCTTGTAGAAGCGCAAGGGGTGGCGACGTCGCTGGATCTGCCGCAAGGGACACTGGAGCTCCTGATCTTGCGTACGCTCGCCCCCGGCCCGCGCCACGGCTGGGGCATCGGCGAACGCATTGCCCAAGTTTCAAGCGAGATTCTGCGCGTGAAGCAGGGTTCGCTTTACCCCGCCCTGCATCGCATGGAACGCCGAAAGCTCTTGCGCGCCTTCTGGGCGCCTTCCGAATCCAACCGCCGGGCCAAATATTACGAGCTCACCGCTAGGGGCCGCGCCAAGCTCGAGGCCGAGGCGGCGGACTGGCGCCGCATTGCCGGCGCTGTCGGTGCCGTTCTAGAGGAGCCCTGATGTTCTGGCGTCGCCGCAAGGAGCGCGAGTTGGACGAGGAGCTCGCATTTCACCGTGAGCAATTGGCTGCACGCGAAGGTGCGCGCCTGGCGGAGGCGAAGTTGGGCGGCACCGAGGTCATCAAGGAAGAGTGCCGCGAGCAGTGGGCCTGGGCTCGTCTCGCCGACTTCAGCCGCGACCTCCGCTTCGGCGCCCGCGGCCTGCGCCGCAACCCCGGCTTTGCCGCCACGGCAATCGTCACGCTTGCGCTAGGCATCGCCGCCAACGTCGCTGCCTTCGGCCTACTGGACGCAATTGTCCTTCGCCGCCCGCCCTATCCGCATCCCGGTCGCATCATGGAGATCATCTCCACCAGCCCCGGCGGAGCGCTCGATTTTTACAATCCGCTCTGGGCCGGCGATGTCGCCGACTTTCGCAAGAGCGCTTCGGCGTTCGAAGACCTGGCGGCTTGGGATACGCATAGCGACAATTTCTCGGTTCGCGGCGTCGTCGCGCGCGTCTCCCTGATGCGGGTCACCAGCGGCTTTTTCAAAGTGTTCGGTGAGGCACCTTCGCTCGGGCGCACGTTCGCCCGCGACAGCCGGCCGAACCAGGTGGTGCTGAGCAACCATTTCTGGCGCGGCGCGCTGGCAAGCCGGCCCATGCTCGGCAAATCGGTGTGGCTGCATGGCGCTCCATACACCGTGGTCGGCATCATGCCGCCCCGTTTCTCGCAAGGCTACCACCGTCCCGACCTGTGGATGCCGCTTCGTCCGACGCCTATTCAGTTGATGCATAACCGTAACCAGGCCCTCACGGTCTGGACCGTCGGCCGCATCCGCACGAACGCCACGCCTGAGCAAGCCGCAGCCCAGATCGTTGGCATCGCGAATCGAGAGAACCGGATTTACAGCAAGCGCGTGCCTGGCTGGGGCGAGACCGCCGTCACGCTGCAGAAGTATGACCGGTTGTATGAGAACTCCACCAACGGGCTCGTGCTCTTGCTTGGGCTTACGGGCATCATTCTCCTAATTTCCTGCGGGGGCGTGGCCGGCCTGCTGCTCGAGCGCGGCGCCGCACGAGCACAGGAAATGGCACTTCGCCGCGCCCTTGGTGCGGGTCGCGCCAGGATGGTTCGCCAACTTCTGACCGAAACCTTATTGCTGGTTCTTGCTGCCGGCGCACTGGGAACGGCCCAGGGCGCATGGGCGTTAGCCTGGGAAAACTCTGCCTTCGGCGCAATCGGCGACCCAATTCGCCTCGACGCAAATGTCCTCGGATTGACAGTCGCGCTATCGATGTTTGCCGCGCTCGTGGCCGGTGCGGTTCCAGCATGGCAGGCTAACAGCCAGAAGCTGGGGCGGCACCGCTTGCGCTCCAGTCTGGTCGCGGGCGAAATCGCCTTTTCCCTAGCGTGCCTTGCCGCCGGTTTCGCGATCATCCACGCAATCTACGTCGAGTTCAATACGCCGACGGGCTATCACCCTCGACAAGTCCTCACCGCCAATCTGAACTTGCTCGGCCCGGCGTACCGCACGCGGAGCCAGGAGGCCGCTTTCGTGAGCCGCCTGCTGCCGGCGCTGGCCTCCCTGCCCGGCGCCAAAAGCACCGCCTTGGTCAGTCCGCCGGCGCCCTCCTGGGATCAGCCCACCGTCCAAATACGCGGCCGGAATCCGCGGACCGCCCCGAATGCGCCGATGCCTAAGGTTCTTGCCGTCACCCCAAGCTATTTCACTACCATGGAGGATCCGCTCCTGGCCGGGAGGCGTTTCACCGCGGCCGATGCCGCCGGCGCCGCTCCGGTCGCAATCGTCAGCCAAGTCGCCGCGCGCCGCTTTTTCCCGGGCCTTCCCACGCCCGTTGGGCATTATTTGCGCATAATTCGCGCCGGCCAGCCGCCCTGGCGGCAAATCGTGGGAGTGGTCGGAAATAGGGAAAATTACACACAGGAGTCGACCTCGGACGAGGTGAACGTATACGAGCCTCTGGCACAAGATCCGCGCCCAGACATCGGCGTTCTCCTCAGGTCGTCGGGCCCGCCATCCGCCCTGGCGCCTCCGCTTCGGGATGTGGTACGCCGCCTTGATCCAGCCCTTCCGGTTTACGGTGTCGGCACACTCTATGACAAATTGATGGCGCAGAACGGCAGCGATGCGTCGTTCGCCGAACTCATCGCGGTGCTGAAAGAT
>JAKAOE010000042.1 GCA_021823305.1 Acidobacteriota bacterium | reverse complement strand
GGATTTGGGTGCAATGCCTTTATTAGCCCGCGGTGAACTCGGCGGTCCGATCCGCGGCGCTACACCATTCTCTCGCGATGGAGTGCTCTCGCCGAGCAACGCCACGGCAGCGCAGGCGAGGCGTTTCACGGGTGCATTATGGTGCAGATCGCGTGGCCGCGGCGGCGGCGGGGCGGCGGCGGAGCATGGGCAACAACAGCGGGCCGGAGGCCAGCAGGGCGAGCGCGCCCAGTGCCGCCAACCGATCCTGGGTAATGGCCAGCAGGGTCGCGATGGCTGCCAGCCCGAGCGGGACCAGCGAAAATGCGGCCAAGGCCCGTCCCCGGAGCGGGACGCGGAACGGGCGCGGCAGGTGCGGCTGGCGGCGGCGCAAGGCCAGCAGCGCGGCGAACTCGAGCGCCAGCGCGGCGCTGTACAACATCACGTCGGCTACCACCAGATTGGAGAACGAGATGAGCGCGAAGAAGCTGAACAGCGCGGTGCACAGCCAGAGCGCCGGGGTGGCCACGCCGCGCCGGTTGGAGCGGGTGAGGAGCTTGGGCAGATAGCCGTCCTGCGCCATGCTCACCGGCAGCGGAATCACGTAGAGCAACTGGCTGGTGTATTGCGACCAGGCCGCCGCCAGCGCCGTCCAAAACATCACCGCCGCGGCCCACGGTCCCAGCGCGATGGCGGCCAAGTGCACGAAGTAGCCGTTTTGCCAATGACGGCGGTGGGGATCGAGCCGCAGGCCGGCCGCCACCGGCGCCACATAGGCCAGGATGACGAGCGCCACGCTGGCCAGCAGGGCGCGCGGGTACGAGCGCCCGGGCTGGCGCACGCTGGGCGCGAACGTCGCCAGGTTATCCCAGCCGGCGTAGTTCCACATCACCGTGCTTAGCCCCAGGGCCCAGCCGGTCCAGGCGAGGGGATGAGGATGAGCGGGAGCGGGGCGCGGCGGCTCGCGCCAGGCGGCGGCGAGAAACGCCAAGAACGGCGCCAGCACGCCGATGGTGGCCACGATCGCCCATTCCGTCACCGGCTTGACGCCCAGCCAGTTGAGCAGCGCCGCCGCCCAGATGAACGCCATCACGAAGGCCAGCATGGCGGGGCGGGAGAGCGCGTGGCCGCCGCTCAGGCTGGGCCAGGCCTGCTGCAGGATGGCGCCGCAGAGCAGGGGATAGAGCGGCATGTCCACCCAGGTGAAAAGCCAGCTCCACCAGCCCTCCTGGAATCCCCAGAACTCGCCCATCGCCCGGCGCACCCACTGGTAGTAGCCGCCGAGCAACGGCAGCGCGGCGGCGAGTTCGGCCGCCATCAGCGCGATGGGCAGCGACCAGAGCAGCGGCACCAGCGCGAGCAGGAGCAGCGCGGCGCGTCCGCCGACGGAGCCGACGACCGGCTCCAGGCCATAGGCGCCGCCGCTGACGGTGAAAAACGTCAGCGCCACCAGGCCGCCGGTGCCGATCAGCGCGCGCGAAGCGGCGGGAGTGAATTCGGCTTTCGGTTGACCGGGCATCGCGGCGGATGCAGGAGAGTACCACAGCGGCCGCAGATTGTTATTCAGTGCGCAAGGCGCGCAGCGGGTCCACCGAGGCGGCGCGCAGTGCCGGCGCCAGCGCCGCCGCGAGCGCCACCAGCAGCAACCCGGCGCCGGCGGCGAGCAGCGCCACCGGCTCGCCGGGCTGGACGCCGAAGAGCACGCTGGCCAGCATGCGCGCGCCCATCCAGGCCAGAGGGGCGCCCGCGAGCAGGCCGGCGGCGGCCAGCGCCAGGCTTTCGCGCAGCACCATCCAGAGCACGCGCGCGCGGCCCGCGCCCAGCGCCATGCGCACGCCCACCTCCGCGGTGCGGCGGCTGACGCGGTAGGCGAGCGTACCGTAGAGGCCGGTGGCCACCAGCATCAGCGCCAACAGTCCGAAGAAGATCGCCAGGCGGCCCATCATGGTCTGGTCGCTATACGACGACTGCCACTGGGCGATTTGCGTCATGGGCTGTTGCATCGGCTGGGAAGGGGCGATGCGCAGCATCGCCTGCCGCAGGCGGGCGAGCAGCGCCTCGGTCGCGCCGGTCCCGCGCACCTCGATCTGCATGGTGCCGAAATTGCCGGGGTAGGGCAGCCAGGCCATGGGCCGCGGTTTTTCCTGCGCGCTGGTGTATTGACTGTCGGCGGCGACGCCGACAATCCGCGCGGTCATGTCGAAGACGCCGATCAAACGGCCCAGCGCGGGCCGGCCATGCAGGTACTGGCTGACGAAATACTGATTCACCACAGCGACGGTGGTCGGCTCGTACGCGCTGGTCCGCACCGGCGGCACGCTGAGATCGGAAGCGGCGATGCCGCGCCCCGCGAGCAGCGGTTGTTGCAGCACGGAAAAGTAGTCCGCGCCGACGAAGTTGAGCCTGAGCGGCGCAAGCCGGTGCGGCCCGAAGGGGGAGACGCCATCCACGGTCACACCGCTGTTGTCACTCCAGCCGCCACCGAGACGGTTCTGCAGCAGGGTGACACCGGCGACCCCGGGCACCTGGCGTAACTGCTGCACCACGGAGCGGAAATAGGCCAGCCGCTGCGCGTCCGCCGCGGCCACGGAAGCGTGCGTACCGCCGCCCGCAGCACGCGGCATGCTGAGCCCGAACACGACCAGGCCTTGGTTGCGCATGCCGTAGCGCACGTTTTCGACATTGCGGAGCGAGCGCACCAGCAGCGCGGCGTTGGCGACCAGCGCCAGCGACAACGCCACCTGGAGGGTGGCGAGGACCCAGCCGAAGCGGCCGGCGCCACGGGTCGCGCCGGCGTTGAAGGCGAGGCGGCGGCGCTGGGTCAGGACGGCGCGCAGCGGCGCCAGGCTCATCAGGACCGCGACGGCAACCGCGACCGTCATGGTGAACCCAAGCGCGGCCGCATCCGGCGCCAGGCTGAAGCGAAGCCGTTCCCAGGCGGCGGTCATTCGCGTCAGCCACACCGCCAGCGCCCATCCCAGGGCAGTCGCCGCGGTGACGAGGATGGCGCATTCCGCCAGGAGCTGCCGGGCGAGATGCCACGCATTCGCGCCGAGCGCCAGCCGCAGGTGAAACTCCTGCCGGCGCGCCTGATGTTTCGCCAGCAGGAGCAGCGACACGTTGGCGCAGGCGATCAGCAGCACCAAGCCCACCATCGCCATCAGCGCCTCCAACTCGAGGTTGAAGCGGGGAGTGGGGTCGTTCAGCGCCTGCGCGCCGGCGGCCGGCCGCAAGGTGAGTTGCGCCGCCCTGGTCCTGGGCCGGGTGAGCGTGGCGTAGGCGGCGCGCGCGAAGACCGGCGCCAGCGCCGCCCGTGCCTGCGCGATGGTGACGCCGGGCTGGAGGCGGCCGACGGTAAGCAGAAACCACCACTGCGGATTGCCTTGCAAGGTTCGGCCGGGGTGGCCCCAGGGCGGGAGTGCGGGGCGATCCTGGAACGGGATCCAGACGTCGGTGACGTGGCCGGGCTCGAAGCCGTCGAAGCCCCGCGCGGCGACACCGACGATGGTGAAGGGGACACCGCGTACGTCCAGCTCGCTGCCCAGCACGTTGGGATTCCGGCCGTACCGCGTAGTCCAGAAGTCGTAACCGATTACGGCGAGCTGCGCACGCGTTTTCTCGTCCCGGGGCGTGAAGCCGCGGCCAGTGGCGAAGCCGACGCCGAGGCCGGAAAAGTAGTTGCCGCTGACCATGTCGGCATTGGCGACGGCGGGTACGCCGCGCGCACGCACGGGGGTGCCAGGCACGCCCAGCGGCACGAAGCCGACCAGAGTCTGGAAGACGCGCGTTTGGCGCCCCAGCGCCTCGAACACCGGCCAGGACATCGAGGAGCCGCCGTAGCCGGACTGGCTGCCGGGATCGGCGGAGGTGAAGGGCACGACCAGCCGCCCGGGATGGGGCAAGGGCTGGGAGTGGTAGAGCAGCGCCCGCATGACGCTGAAGACGGCGGAATTGGCGCCAATACCCAGCGCCAGTGAGGCGACCGCCAGCAGAGCGAACCCCGGTGCGCGCTGCAATGGTCTCAAACCCAGCCGAAAGGTGTTCAGCACGGAGTCGTCCCTGCTGGTTTAACTCGCCAGCCGCGAAATGGTTACGATAAATTTCACCCACCGGTTCGGGTGGATAGCTCCGGTCGGCGCAAGAGGCTACCCTCGGCGCAGGATGCAGCCGCTGTTTTATGCCGCGCTAGCCTTCGCGGCCGGGGTGGGCGCGGCCGCCGCCGGGCCGGCGTGGCTGGGGTGGTTCACCGGTTTGGGGGCGGCCGCCGCCTGCGCCGCCGCGGCGGCGGCGGCGCTGCGGCGGCGAGTGGGCGCGGCTGCGGTGATGGCGCTGCTGAGCTGCGCCGCGCTGGGCGGCTGGCGGGCGCGGCAGGCGCTGCGGGCGGGCACGCCCGCCAGCGCGTTGGAGCGCGCCGCGAAGCGGTTCGAACCCAGCCCGCACAGCCGGGTTTTCCTGACCGGGTATCTGCGCGACACGCCGGAAGTGCTGTACGAGGCGGGGCGGCCCAGCGCCGTCCGCCTGGACGTGGCGGCGGTATCGCTGGCGCCGTCGGAGGGGTCGGCGGAGGTGGCGCCGGTCCGCGGCGGGGTGCGGCTCTACGCGTATCCGCCGGCGGAGGGCGCGGCCTGGCCGGGCGGGCTGCCATGGCTGCAGGCGGGCCAGGGACTGGCGGTGGCGGTGCATCTGCGGCTGCCGCCGAGCTACCGCGATCCCGGGGTGGCGGATTTCGCCGCCGCCGAGCGGCGGCAGGGGATCGCGCTTACCGGGACGCTACGGCCGGGTGGATGGCAGCGCTGGGCCGGAGTTGCCGGGGGCGGGGCGGTGCGGCTGCGCGCGGCGCTGTGGCGCGGGTTGAGCCGCCGCCTGGACCGGCTGGTGCCGCCAGCGCGGGCGCCGCGCGCCAACGCGCTGCTGCGCGGCATGCTGCTCGGCGACGTGGCGCGGCTGGATGCGGCGACGCGCACCAACTTTCAGATCGACGGCGTCTATCACTTGCTGGTGGTGGCCGGGTTGCACATTGGCATCCTGGCGGCGCTGCTGTTCTGGGTGTGCCGGCGGCTGCGGCTCCCGCCGCTGGCCGCCTCCGGCGCGACGCTGCTGGCGCTCGCCGCCTACGCCTGGGTGATCGCGGGGCGGACGCCGACGCTGCGGGCGCTGCTGATGCTGGCGCTCTACTTCGGGGCGCGCGCCTGGCACCGCGAGCGGCAGGCGCTGAACGCGGTGGGCGGGGCGGGGCTGATCCTGCTGGCCTGGCGTCCACTCGACCTGTTCGCGCCCGGCTTCGAATTGTCGCTGGGAGCGGCGACGCTGCTGGCGGGGGTGGCGCTGCCGCTGCTGCTGTGCACCTCGCATCCGCTGCGCCGCGCCCTGCGCCAGCTCGGCGACCGCGGCTACGACGAGGCGTTTCCGCCGCGGCTGGCGCAGTGGCGCTCCGAGTTGCGTTCCAGCCGCTGGCCGCGGCTGGCGCCGCGGCTGCTGCGCGCGCTGCTCGCCGCCTACGACGTGGCGGCGATCTCGCTGGTGCTGCAGCTCGGCTTTGCCGCCTTCAACGCGGTTTACTTCCATCGCGCCAGCCCGTGGGCGGTGGCGGCCAACGTGCTGCTGGTGCCGGCGGCGGGGGTGCTGATCCCGCTGGCGTGGCTGGCGCTGGGCGCGGCGGCGGCGCCCGGGCTGGGGGCGGCCGCGGGCGCGGGGCTGACGGGCGGGGCGCGGGCGCTGCTGGGGGTGGCTGGCGCGCTGGCGCGCTGGCCGCTGGCGGATTGGCGCGCGCCCTCGCCGCCGGGCTGGTTCCTGTGGGTCTTCGCGGCAGTGGCGGCGGCGTGGCTGGCCACGGCGCGGCGCGGCAGGCGGGCGTTCGCCGCCGCCACCGGGTGCATGGCGGCGTGCGCCGCGCTCACCGCGCTGGCGCCGTTTCCGCCGCGGCTGCCGCGCGGGCTGGCGGCGACGATTCTGGACGTCGGGCAGGGCGACGCGATCTTCGTCTCGTTTCCCGACGGTCGCACCCTGCTGGTGGACGGCGGGCCGCGCAGCCCGCACTGGGACAGCGGCGAGGCGATCGTGGCGCCGTTCCTGTGGTCGCTCGGCCTGCACCGGCTGGACGCGGTGCTGCTGACCCACGCCCACGCCGACCATCTTGGCGGCCTGCCCACCGTGATGCGCGACTTCCACCCCGGCGAAGTCTGGCTGACGCGTTCGCTGCCGGCTGACGATGCGGCGTTGCGGGCGTTTCTGCGGCTGGTGCGCCGGCCCGGCGGCGGCGGGCGGGTAAAGATCCGGCGGCTCGCCGCCGGCGACGCCTTCCTCGCCGGCGCCAGCCGGCTGACGGTGCTACTGCCGCCGCCGCAGTACCTCGCCGGGCCGCGCGCCAGCAACGACGATTCGCTCATGCTGCGCGTCAGCTGGGACGGCGCGGCGATGCTGCTGGCCGGTGACGCGCAGGCGGCGGGCGAGCGCTGGCTGCTGCGGCAGCACGTGGCGCTAGCCAGCGCGCTGCTCAAGGTGGGCCATCACGGCAGCAACAGCTCGTCCAGCGCGGCATTCCTGGCCGCGGTGCATCCCCAGGTGGCGGTGATCTCCGCCGGCCGGGCGAACCTCTACGGCCTGCCCTCGGCCGCGGTGCTGGCGCGGCTGCGCGCCGCCGGCGCGCGCGTCTACCGCACCGACCGCGACGGCGCCATCCAGTGCCGGCTGCAAGGCGGCTGGCTGCGCGTGTACCTGTTTCCGAAGCCGTTCGCCTGATCAGTTGGCGGCTGGGGGCGGGGCCGAGCCGGAGTCGTGCTCCTGCTGCAACTCGATCCAGCGCGACAGGGGGATGGCGAGGAAGGCATCCACCACCTTGGGATCGAACTGCCGCCCCGACTGGTTGACGATCTCGGTGCGCGCCTCGTTCCAGCTCATGGCGCGGCGATAGGGACGGTCGGAGGTCATCGCGTCGAGCGCGTCCGCCACCGCGAAGATGCGGGCGTCGCGCGGGATCGCCTCGCCCGCCAAGCCGCGAGGGTAGCCGCTGCCGTCGAAGCGCTCCTGATGGGTGAGCACCAACTCGGCGGCGGTGGCCAGCGACTGCACCTGGTTGACCAGGTCGAAACCGATCTGCACGTGGGTGCGCATGATCTCCTGCTCTTCCGGGCTCAGCGCCGCCGGCTTGTTGAGGATGGCGTCGGGGATGCCGAGCTTGCCGATGTCGTGCAGGTAGGAGGCGTGTTCGATGCGCGCCAGCTCCTCGGGGGTGTAGCCCATGCGATTGGCGATCTCGACCCCATAGCGGCTGACCCGTAGCGAATGGCCGGCGACGTCGCGGGCGCGCACGTCGAGCGCCATGGCCAGCGCCTGCAGCGTCTCGGCCGAGGCCTTCTGCGCCTGCTGCAGGGCGAACCCGAGCTGCTGGGTGCGCTCGGCGAGCAGATGCTCCATCTCGCGCTGGTGGCTCTCGGCCGCCGCCGCCTGCCGCTGCCGCTCCAGCGTCTGCCGCACCGTGACCAGCACCTGCTTCAGGTCGAGCGGTTTCACCAGGAAATCGGCCGCGCCCTGGCGCATGGCCTGCACCGCGGTCTTGGTGTCGGGCGCGGCGGTGGCCATCAGGAAGGCGGTCTTGGGGTGGCGATGGCGGATCGCCTGCAGCAGCTCCAGCCCGGTGCGGCCGGGCATGTGCAAGTCGGAGATCACCAGGTCAATGTCTCCGCTGGCCAGGGTCGAGAGCGCCTCATCCACGCTGCCGCTGGATTCGCAGGCGAAGCCGTTATCCTCCAGGTACGCGCAGAGCAGATCACGGATCATCGGCTCGTCGTCCACGACCAGCAGTTTCGCCTCGGCTTTCATCGTCGTCACCAGCATAAACGGATTCAGCCGGTCCTTAATTTTCCCGCCCCGGCGGTGGCTGCTCCATCAGAAACTCGTGCGGCGGTTTAGCACCCATCAGATAGCGCACAAAATAGTCCCAACGCCGCCGCATCATGTAGGGTGCGTAGGAGCCGTAGCCGTGTGGCTTGTTCGGCAGCAGGATGAGGTCGAAGTTCTTGTTGGCCTGGATGAGGGCGTTGACCACCATCAAGGTGTTATTCATCGGCACATTGTTGTCCATCGTGCCGTGGGCGAGCAGGAGGTGGCCCTTCAGGTTTTTCGCCACGCCCTCGTTCGACTGCCCCGAGTATGTGGTCTTGCCGCCGGCGGTGGGCACGTCCAACCCCATGTAGCGCTCGCCCCAGTCGTCCTCGTATTCGCGCTGGTCGTGGTTGCCGCTCTCGGCGATCCCGACCTTGAAGAAGTCGGGATAGCGGAACATGGCGTCGGCGGTGGCATCGCCGCCGCCGGAGTGGCCGTAGATGCCGGCCTGGTTGATGTCAATGAAGGGAAAGCGCGCAGCCAGCTCCTTCATCCCCACCACTTGATCGGGCAACGTGTTGTCGCGCATGTTGCCGTAGTAGGTGTCGTGGAACTTCGCGCCGCGCCACGGCGTCCCCATGCCATCGAGTTCCACCACAACGAAGCCCAAGCTGGCCAACGCCTCGGCGTCGCCACGGCTGGGCTCGAAGTTGCGCGTGCCCACACTTCCGGTCTGCGGGCCGGGGTAGATGTGGTTGATGATCGGGTACTTGCGTCCCGGATCGAGATGGAACGGCGTATACATTAACCCGTAAATATCGGTTTTCCCGTCCCGTCCCTTTACTCTCACCTGAATTGGTGGCTTCCAGCCGGTGGCCACGAGGCGTGAAATATCGGCTTTCTCCAGTCGCATCACCAACTTGCCGCCGGCGGTGCGGAGCACGGTGACGGGCGGGATGTCGGGGGTGGAGTAGGTGTCGAGGAAAAAATTTCCATCCGGTGAAAAGTCGATGTTGTGGTTGGCGTTTTCCGGGGTCAGTAGTTGCTGGTGGCGGCCGTCGAGCGAGGCGCGGAACATGTGTTGGTAATAGGGATCGCCGCCGCCGGGAAGCGCAGTGGCGATGAAGTACACTTCACGCGCCTTCTGGTCCACGCGCACGACGCTGTCCACGTTACCATCGCGCAGGGAGGTGATCCGGTTGATCAGCTTGCCGGTGGTGAGGTTGTAGAGGAACAACTGGCCCAGGTTGTCGCGGTGCGAATACCAGATGAAGGCGTTGAGCCGCGGCAGGTAACGGAAGTTGGTGCCGCCCTGGCCGCCCTCGTACTGGGTGGCGACTTTTTCCTCGTAGATGGTGCGCACGTCGCCGGTGGCGGCGTCCGCGATGCGTAGGTGCTCGTCCTTATGGTCGCGGGAGGTGGAGATGAAGGCCAAGTGGTTGCCGCCGGGGCTCCACTGCACATCCTGGTCGGGGCCGAAGGCGAGGTTGTCGGAGATGGTGGAGCGATGGTAGTCGGGCGGCATCTTCAGGCGGATGAC
>JAKAOE010000041.1 GCA_021823305.1 Acidobacteriota bacterium | reverse complement strand
ATGCCCGACGGCAACGGCGTGGACCTGCTGGCCGAAATGCGCCGCGACCTTTACTCCGGCCCCGTGATCCTCATCACCGCCGACCCCAAGGTCGAGGACGTGAAGCGCGCCCTGCGCCAGGGCGCCTACGACTACTTGGTCAAGCCCATCCAGTTCGACGAGCTTCAGGTTACCATCGCCAACGCGCTCGAGGCCAGCCGCCTGCGCCAGGAGGTAGCGGTCCTGCGCCAGCAGGCGCAGACCCACCGCGAGCGCGAGGTGATCGGCAACTCCGCCATCATGCGCCAGGTGCTGGAGTACGCCCGCCGCGCCGCCGCCAGCGAGGCCAACGCCATCCTGCTCCAGGGCGAGAGCGGCACCGGCAAGGACCTGATGGCGCAGTTCATCCACCAGCACTCCGCCCGCCGCGACAAGCCCTACGTACCGGTGAACTGCTCGGCCATCCCCGAGACGCTGCTCGAGGCCGAGCTCTTCGGCTACGAAAAAGGCGCCTTCACCGACGCTAAAGCCATGAAAAAAGGGCTCTTCGAGGTCGCCGACGGCGGCACCATCTTCCTCGACGAGATCGGCGAGATGCCGCTCAGCCTGCAAAGCAAGCTGCTGCGCACGCTCGAGGATCAGACCCTGCGCCGGTTGGGCGGCTTGCGCGACATTCAGGTGAACGTACGCATGATCGCCGCCTCCAACCGCAACCTCGAGGCCGCGGCCCAAGCCGGCCGCTTCCGCCCCGATCTGTACTACCGCCTGATGGTGATCCCCATCTTCATCCCGCCGCTGCGCAGCCGGCGCGAGGATGTGCCCGCCTTGGCCGCCTTCTTCATTGAGCAGTACAACCGCCGCTTCGGCAAACGGATCGAAGGCCTGACCCCGGAAGCCGAGGAAATGATGGCGCAGTATGCCTGGCCGGGCAATATCCGCGAACTCAAAAACGCCATTCAGCGCGCCATGATCCTGGAAGATGGCCCGCTGCTCCGCGCCGCCAGCCTCCCCTTTAGCCCCGAAAGCAACATTTCGACCGCCACCGCGTTTCCCACCGAGGCAGCCGCGGAGGGCGAATCAGCTTGGGAACCCCAGCCAAACGGTCGCTCCCTGCCGCGCCTCCGTATCCCGCACGGCGGAACTTCGCTGGAAGGGGTGGAGACGCGTCTGGTGGCCGAGGCGCTGCGCCAGTGCGACGGCAATCAAAGCCAGGCAGCCCGGCTTTTGGATACCAGCCGGGATACGATTCGCTACGCCATGAAGAAGTACCACCTCGGCGACAACGAACAGAACGGCGAGCACAGCTCAAAGGTCTGAACTCACACACAATCTTTGGGGCATTGCGCGCAGTGATTGCGCGCTTAACCCCACGATTTTTTGGATGGCTTGGGCATCCCATAGAAAAATCAGCCCTCTGCGCGTGGCAGGCGATGTGCTTTCCCAATGCGTGGAGGAGGGCCATGGCGCTGAGCTTAATCCGTTGCGAACCGGCACAACCAGTTGCCTATCCGCCACGACAGGAAGGACGTATATGGAAACGGTGCCGCATCTGCCGTCAGTATCTCGCCGGCCCGTGGGACGGAGATTTCATCTGCCCCGAACACCAACGCGTCCTCGGCCAGCACACGCCACAAGGGGAGGCCAAACATGAGCAGCGCGCTGCCTGAACTGGAAACTGCCGTAGCGGTAGCAGAACGTCCGCTGCCCGTCACCGGCGTCTCCCTGCTGCGCCGGACGGGCATGCCCTTGCGGCGCAACGAGGTGCTGTTTCGTGCCGGTGAACCGGCGGTCAGCGCCTACTACCTCGACTCCGGGTGGACGGCGCTGCAGCGCCTGTCGGCCGCGGGACGGTCGTTTACGTTGGCTTGGTGCGGGCAGGGCGCGGCGCTCGGGCTGGCTGAGACGCTGCTCGGCCTCCCCTACCAGGCGACGGCGGTCATGGTGACCGCCGGTACGGTGCGCCGGGTGACGCAGCAGGAGTTGCGTGCCCAGTTGCGCGCCGGCGGCCGTCCCGCGGAGATCCTGATGGAGACCCTCAGCCGTAGCTGGAATGAACTGGCGGAGCGCCTGGCCGGGCTCGGCTTGGCCGAGAGCGCCCCCCAGCGCCTGGCGCACTTTGTGCTGGAATGGGCGGCCGAGGGCGGCCACCGCCCGCCGCTGCGCCATGAGGAGATCGCGGCGCAGTGCGGCTTGGCGCGCGAGACCGTGAGCCGCCTGGTTTCTGATTGGCGGCGGCACGGCATTGCCGCCGTGCGCGGCGGACGCGCCGTGGTGCGCGATCCTGCGCGCCTGGCGCAAATCGAAGCCCAAGGCTGGCACCGGACCTAAAAGGTGAAACGGAGTGACCTGCGTCACACCACAGGATAAGTGCGCAATGGCGACAACACTCGAAAACGGCAAGCGGATCGGTTCGGTTGTGGGCGTGGCATTGGCGCTGGCGCTGGCGGCGTGGGGTCAAAAGCAGGTCGTGCCGCCGCCGCCCTCGGTGGCTTGGCATACCCCGGCCTACAACTCCAAACTCTACGTTCCCAACGATAAGGTGTGCGAAAACTGCCACCGGCCCGAATACCTCGAGTTCGAGCAGACCGCGCACGCCAAGCTGGCCATTCCCCCCTCCAAGGTCAGCGGCTGCGCCATGTGCCACGGCCCCGGCCTCGCCCACGTCGAGGCCGAAAACGCCGCTCACGGCAATGACGCCAAGGCGCTGGCGGCCGCCAAGTTGATCTTCGACTTCCGCACCGCCAACCCCAGCCAGGTCGCGGCCCGCTGCCTGCAATGCCACGTTACCAGCAGACAGCAGCAGTTCTTCGACGTCTCCGCCCACATGCAGCACGGCGTCGCCTGCAACAGCTGCCACTCCGCCCACTTGGTGGACGCCATCACCCACCCGGACGAAAAGCCGCTGCCCAACCCGCTGGCCGCCGTCTACCAGGTGCCCTCGTTGACCGTCTCCCAAGCCTGGCTGCACGATGGCCAACTGAAACAGCCCCAGCCTGAGCTCTGCTTCGGCTGCCACCAGAACGTCCAGGCCAAGTTCGCCCTGCCCTTCCACCACCGCGTGTCCGAAGGGCTGATGAAGTGCACCAGTTGCCACCCAGCCCACGGCACCATCACCGCCGCCCATCAGTTGAACGCCGCCCTGTTCAACACCTGTACCACCTGCCACATCGAGAAGCAGGGGCCGTTCGTCTATGAGCACCCGGCGGTGAACATCGTGGGCTGCGTCGGCTGCCACAACCCGCACGGCAGCGTGAACCATTTCATGCTGGTGCGGCGCGAGACGCGCTTCATCTGCCTGGAGTGCCACACCGGCTTCCACAATCAGGTGGCGGTGCCGCACGGCCGGCTGGGCTTTGAGACCAGCGGCGATTGCACCCGCTGCCACATCGCGGTCCACGGCTCCAACGCCGATCCAACCTATCTGCACTAGCCCCGGAGGCGGCCATGTCGCTACGCAATGCTCGTGTTCTCGTCGGCTTGGCGCTGGCGGCCCTGGGCGCGGCTGCCGCCGCGCAAACCCCGCCCGCGCCCGCGGCGGAAGTCCCCTTCTCCTTCTCCAACCAGGGCTCGGCCACCTTGGGCGAGCGCTACACCAGCACCAGCGGCTTCGAGCCCATGTATCTCGAGCTGCTCAACTTGCGCTCCGGCCCGCGGTTGATGGACTTCAACCTGTTCGGCTCGGCCACCGCGCCGCACCAGTTCGCCGACCACTATACCTTCACCATGAGCGGCCTGGGCGGCGACCCTTATCCCACCGCGCAGCTCAGCCTCGCCAAGGACGGCCTCTACGCCCTCACCGCGCAGTGGTCGCAGAGCTACTTCATCTACGCGCCCAACCAGAACGTCATCCTGCCCGGCGGCGTGCCCGCGCTGACCAGCGAGCACCAGTGGTCCACCGTGCGCAAGTTCGGCTCGCTCGACTTCCGCCTCTACGCCACCCGCAATCTCCGCCTCGGCTTCCAGTACTACCACACCAGCGACACCGGCGACACCATCACGCCGATGACGCCCAGCTACGTCGGCGCTGCCTACCCCACCTACGGCTTCTTCGAGGAGGAGAGCCCTTATCTGCTCTTCGCGCCCACCGTCAACAACGCCGATCGCTTCACCGGCTCGCTCGACTACTCCTTGGGCAAGTGGACGTTCCATTACGCTGCCGGCTACCAGACCATCAACGACTCCACCACCTTCAACAATCAGACCTCGCCCCAGTTCAGCTTCGATACCAGCAATCCCGCCACCGCCAATACTCCGATCTTCAACTTCTCGCTCAGCCAGTTCCGCCAGTTGACCACCCCGATCAGCGACTTCTCCTATACCGGCCAGGTGTGGGGCTCGGTGGATCTCCGCGGTAGCTATCTCTACCAGCGCTTCCGCGGTCCCGCCAGCTACGACGAGGCCTTCAACGGCATCGCCCCCACCACCATCAGCCAGAAGACGTTCGTCCCCTACACCGTCTCCCAGGGCGCGCGCGCCAACGTCAGCGAGCCGCAACAGGTCGTGGCCCAGGGCCTGACCTGGAAGATCGAACCCTGGGTCTCGCTCGACGCCGATTACCGCTATACGCGCTCCACCGAAGACAATTTGACCGTCTTCGCCGGCCTGTTCAACGGCTCGCCTCTCGCCAGCAACGGCAACGCCGCCATCCTCTGGACCAATGGCATCAGCGGCTTCGACACCAGCCTGGTCTTCACCCCGCTGCCCTCGCTGCTCGTTTCCCCCGGCGTCCAGGTGCTGAAAACCGACGTCGAGTTGATCTCCCGCGGCGTCGCCGATCCGGCGCTGACCCTGCGCACCAACACCGTAGTGCCCGAGCTCAGCGCCTATTACCAGCCTTGGCAGCGCCTCAGCCTGCGCGGGAACCTGCGCACCTACGACAGCGGCTCGTCCTACACCGCCATCTCCCCTCACACCCAAACCGACGGCATGCTGGTGCTGAAGTACGACGTCGGCGGCGGCTTCAGCCTAAGCAACACTCTGCACCTCTCCAGCAGTCAACTCCTCGACGCCGCCTATCACGACCGTTCCCAGGCCAACGCCACCCTGCTGAACTATCGCTTCAGCAGCCGGTTCTCGCTCTACGGCGGCTTCAGCTACGACGGCATCCTGGCGCGTGGCGCCATCAATTTCCGCGGCACCGTCGAAAGTCTGCGCGACCAGGAGCTCGACCATGTCTGGCAGGCCGGCCTGCAGTGGCAGCCGCTGGACCAGTTCGGCTTGCAACTCACCGGTAATTGGGACCATACCAGCGGCGCCGGCAGCATCACCAACGACCTGCCGCCCGCCTACGGCCCCGTCACCTGGCCGTACGCCACCGGCTCGGTATTCTACGTTTTTCCGGTGATCGGCAAGTTGTCCGCCGATCTTACCCGGACGTACTATATCGAGCAAATCGTGAACGCCAACAATTTCGGCGCGACCCTGTTTACGTTGCGCTGGACGCACAGCTTCTAGGAGGGGAATCCGATGAACCTGCGGACCTGGCTTGTGGCCGCTACCGGCGTGGCGACCATGGCGCTGCTCGCCGCCGGCTTGGCGGCGGGCTCGCCCACCGCCGGGCGGACGCTGCCCGCCCTGCGGGCGGCGTCGCAAAGCGGCTTCAGCGCGCGCGACGGCTTTCTCGACAAGTGCGCCACCTGCCACGCGCGCGACGGCTCCGGCCACACCATCAAGGGCCACAAGGACAAGGTGAAACCGGTCGCCGAGACGATCAAGAAGTACACCGAGGCCCAGATGATCCAGATCGTCACCAAGGGCAAAGGCGCCTACATGAACAGCTTCTCCGACCAGTTTTCGCCGGCGCAAATCAAGGCACTGGTCGAGTACTACCGCTCGCTGGCGTCGCAGCATTGAGACCGCAGCGATGAACATTCCCGTCTGGCTGGGGTTGGCGTTTACCGCGTTGGTCGCGGTGCTGACCGCGCTGCTCGCCTTCAAGAGCGAGCTGACGCGCCAGGCGCCGGGCCGCGTACTCGCCTTCCTTGCGCTCTTCATCCTGCCGGTGATGGCGAGTTGGGGAGGTTTCTCCGCCCAGATGGGCCGCGCTGAGTCCACCCGGTTCTGCCTGAGCTGCCACGTCATGAACGACTTTGGCCGCAGCCTCATGGTGGACGATCCCAGCTTCACGCCCGCTCGCCACTATCAGAACCATCTGGTGCCGGTGGACCACGCCTGCTACACCTGCCACACCACCTATACCTTGTTCGGCCCACTCGACGCCAAGCTCGAGGGCCTGCACCACATGTACGTCCAATACCTTGGCACCATCCCCAAACCGGCCGCGATCCGGCTCTATCATCCCTACAACAATCGCGAATGCCTGCATTGCCACGCCGGCATGCGGGCGTTCATGGACGAGCCCAACCACAACAAGAAGCCGGGGCTGATGGCCTCCATCCTCGACAACCGCGTGTCCTGCATCTCCAGCGGCTGCCACGACACCATGCACGACGTCAAAGATCTGCAATATGCCAGCTTCTGGAAACCTAAACCCTAACACCCCGGCGCCGCGCAATCACCTCATCGAGCGCCGCATCCGCCTCGCCGGCACCCTGGTCGCGGCGGGCCTGGTGGTGCAACTCGTCAGCTTCCTCTGGATCCATCCGCTGGCTTTCATGGCGTTTCTGCTCATCGGCCTCCCGCTCGTCGCACTCGGCATCCTTGTCTACCTCCTGACCATCCTCAAAGCCAGCCCGCCGGCACCGTAGCCGGTACCCAACCAAATCCCTTAGCCCTCCCAGTGCGCCGGCGCGCGCTTCTGACACAATAAAATTGAGAGCAGCACGAGGGCGGGTGGAAAATGCGTGTCTTAAACGCGGGGATGGTCCTGCTCCTGGCCGTCGCGGCCGCCGCCGCGCAGCAGGCCGCAACCATTGCGTCCTGCCCCGGCGGGCGTCTCATAACCGGCTTTAAGCTTTTTGTCGGCGCCGCCAACGGCCATGGCCAGGCGCCGCTGGCGGAAATCAACCGCATCGCCGCCGGCGATACTTTGCGTTACGTGCCCGACGATTTGCCGGCGGCCTGGCGCCGCTCGGCCAAGGTTGCGGTCATCGCGGTGCCGGCGGCCAACGACGCCAGCGCGCGCCTGAGCGTGTTTTCCGCCCCTGCGCGCAAAACGGCGGTTTGGCGCATGCCTACCGCGGTCGGCGCCCTGGCGTTCCTCTTCGGCCCCAACGGCCTCAATCCCGGCAAGACGCGTTCCCTGCTGACGCATCATCCCGAGATGGTCGCCCACTTCACCGCCTACGCCGTGCAAGCCTCGCGCGTCGAAGCGCTGGTGGCACTGTTGGCGCGCTACGAAGCCTCCCCGCCCGGCTCGCTCGACCTCAACGCCATGCTGCAGCAGTACTCCGCCCGCTACGGCGTCACCATGCCCAAGGCCAACCCCAACCTCCCGCCGGCCCAGGAGGCCCAAATCATGCTCGCGGCCGTGGCGCCGCCCACCGCACAGGAAGGCCCGCCCTCGCACGCCGCCCTGCGCGCCGGCGGCACCAGCACCGCCACCGCGCTGGCGACGCTTTACTTCGCCCCCGTGATGGGCATCGCCAACGATTCCATGCCGCTCTTTCGTGCGCTGCACCAGACGCTATTCCCCGGCACCGAGTTCCAGGGCGCCTTCGCCCAGCGCGCGCCCGGCGCCGCCGCCCACCTCTGCGGCGCCGACACCGCCGCTCCGCCCGATAAGCACACCGTCTACATCTGGATGTCCGGCCTGCCCGGCGGCCAGCCGCCTGCCGTGCGCCTGGCCCAGGGCACAACCGCCGTGGTCGCTGGCGGCAGCCGCGCCAAGCTGCGCGTCACCTGCGCCACCGTCGGCGAGTTGCGCGACCTCGCCCACAGCCGCCAATGGAAGCTGATCGCCGCCGGCGGCAAGGCAATACCGGTCCCGGTTACCGTCTCCAGCGGCGCGCTCGACGACACCCTCGGCCTCGACCTGCGCCGTCTCGCGCTGCCACCGGGCAACTATCGCCTCGCGGCCCTCTGGGACTGGACGCCGGTCGCCGTGCGCGGCACCATCGCCGTGCGGCGCATCGCCAGCCTGGCCGCCGCCAAACTCGCCCCTGGTGCGGCGGACAAGCTCATCGCCGGCAACGGTGTTGTCGCCGTCGCCGTCGAAGGCGCCGACTTTTCCTTCGTCAATCGGGTCGAGTTCCGGCCGGCGGGCGGCGCGGCCCTGATCCTCCCGTTTACGCTTGCCGGTGCGGCGGACCGGAAGACCACATTGACCGCAAGCTTGGACACCGCCAAACTCGCGCCCGGCGCCTACACCCTGCTCCTGCGGCAGTCCGCCGGCGCCCCCCGTTCTATCCCGGTAACCGTGCTCCCGCCCAACCCGGTGCTCGCCCCGCTGCGCGCCAACGTGGACGCCGGCGCCGAGCCGCTTACGCTCCACGGCTCTCATCTGGAGCGCATCGCCCGTATCGCCGCCGCCGGCGCAACCTTCTCGCTCGCGCCGGTGACGGACGCGCCCCCCGCCGGCCTTGCCAAACGCCGGCTCACCCTCACCCTCGGCCCCAAAGCCCGCCCCGGCGACACGCTTGCCGCCCAGGTCTACGTCGCCGGCCTCACCCGCCCGTTGCCCGTGCCCGATGCGGTCACGGTTCTTGGCCCGCGCCCCGCCATCCGCGATCTGTCGCGCTCCGTCGCCGCCGGCAGCGCGGTCCAGCTCCTCGCCGGCGAACTTCCCGCCGATGCCACCGTGAACTTTGCCTTCACCGTCCAGCACGGCCCGCCGCAGCCCGAGGTGGATCTAAGCTGCCGCCGTCCCGCCGATCAGCTGCCCGACGTCATGGGCGCGCTGCGCCTGCGCCCCGGCGAAATGGACGGCGCCGAAGAGCTCGACGCCGGCGGCGACGGCCTGTTCTACCTCGCCGCGGTCCCGGGCAAGATCGGCGTACCCGGCTGCGAACTGGAAATGAGCGTCGCCGATCCCTCCACCGGCGCCTCCCAACCGGCAGTGCTCGGCCGCGTGGTCGAGCTGCCGGCGATCGCCGGCTTCACGCTTTCGAACCACAGCCCCGCCCCCGGTGAGTTCGCCGGCCAACTCACCGGCAACAACCTCCAGCTCATCGCCGCCACCGGCTGGAACCCCCGCCACGGCGTCCCGGTCCGCGCCATCCCCATGCGCGTCGCCACCGCCACCCCCGGCCAGCCTCCCCAACAAACGCTCGCCATCGCCATGCCCTGGCCCCCGCCCAAACCCCACGCCCGCCTCTACATCTGGCTGCACGGCGAATCCCAGGGCCGCAGGACCACCGTCCGCCCATAAGTCACCTTGACCCCGCGCCGGCCACCGTCCTACCCTTCTAACTGACTGGGAAGGAGCCGCGTATGGCCATGCGTCGGATTCTAGTCGCACTCCCACTCCTGGCGCTCGTAGCGCCGGCGCCAGCTCAGAAGCACCCGCCCCAGCCCCG
>JAKAOE010000040.1 GCA_021823305.1 Acidobacteriota bacterium | reverse complement strand
CAGCCGTCCGGCTACCTCACGTTCTGCTGGGCCATTCCCGGGTTGGAAGAGTATTACAACAACGGAACCCAGCCGTCGAGCTACGTCATGGATTCGACCTCTGACAGCAGCACGATCACGCTGACTGATTACTCGTTCACCGACGGCGTCACAATCTTTACGCCCACCAACAGCACGATCGCCCTCAGCAGCATTCAAACCATTTTGAACGATGGCACGATCGACTACTGGAACATCAGCATCAGTTTGAACTCTTCCATTGGCGGCGTGACGCCGGTTCTATACCTCAACAACGAGCAACCCAACTATACGGAAGTCTACGACATCAGCACGACTCCGGGGGTGGCATCGGACTCAATCGTGGGCTATCCATTCGGTAGCTGGTCCGCTGCCGCGACGGTGACGACGCCGGAGCCGACCACCTGGGCATTGTTCGGCACCGGCGCGCTTGCGCTGCTCGCCTTCGCCGTCTATTCGGACCGCCGCCGCCGCGCCGCCGGCGAGATTTCGTAGCGGCTGAAACCGTAGGCCAGCTCCGGGCCCGCCCCGCGCTCGTAGGCCAACTGCGCCACCAGCAGCGCAAACGGTTCGGTGTAGCGCGCTATCCGCAGCGGTCCCGCGTCCAGCGGATCGAACCCGGCGTCCCGAATCAGCCGGGCCGCGATTCGCTTGGAGGCGGCGTGATCGCCGCAATACACCAGGCTCGGCCGCGCGCCGCGCCGGCGCGCGGCGTAGACGCCGAATAGCACTTCGCTCGGCGCCGTGTTGAACGCCGCGACGACATGCGCGCGGGGCAGCTTCTTCGCCAGCGCTTCCGCGCCCGACGACGTGTGCGCGATCGTCAGCCGCGTGTCGCCGGCATCCATCGGCAGGGAACAGCTCAGCACCGTTTTGCCCGCAAGCGCGCCCGCCTGCCGCAGCACGTCGCCCACACGCAGCCAGTGCGCCGCCAGAAGCACCGCCTCGCAGCGCGCCGCTTCGGCCGGTGTGCCCGCCTTCGCCCGGCGCCCGGCCGCGCGCGCCAGAGCCGCAAGCTTTTTCGGGTCGCGAGAATAACTGAAGACCACTTCGTGCCCGGCGCGGGCGAAGATCGTGCCCAGCTTGCCGCCCATCAGCCCGGAACCGAGAATGCCGATGCGCATCGAGGGCTCCCTCTATCTGTTGGTAAGCTGCTGCAGGTATTCCGGGTAGCGCGCCCCCTCCACCGGCACGCGCGCCAGCGCCGCGTTGATCTCGCTCACGTCTGCCGGCGTGAGCGTGAGCGCGGCCGCGCCCAGGTTTTCCTCCAGCCGCGCGAGTTTGGTCGTGCCCGGAATCGGCACGATCCAGGGCTTCTGCGCCAGCAGCCAGGCCAGCGCGATCTGCGCCGGCGTCGCGCCCTTGGCCGTGGCCAGCCCGCGCAGCACCTCGATCAACGCCTGGTTGGCCGCGATGGCGTCGGGCGCGAAGCGCGGCAGCCCGCTGCGGAAATCCTTGCTGTCGAAGCGCGTGCCCGCCGCCATCGCGCCGGTGAGAAAGCCGCGCCCCAGCGGGCTGTAGGCCACCAGGCCGATGCCCAGCTCCTCAAGCGCAGGGAACACCTCGCGCTCGTGCACCCGCTCCCACAGCGAGTACTCGTTTTGCAGCGCCGCCACCGGCTGCACCGCGTGCGCCCGCCGGATCGTCCCCACCGCCGCCTCCGACATCCCGAAGTGCAGCACCTTGCCTGCCAAGATGAGCTCGCCCACCGTGCCCGCTACATCCTCGATCGGTACGTTCGGGTCCACCCGGTGCTGGTAAAAAAGGTCAATCCGGTCGGTGCGCAGCCGCCGCAGCGACGCTTCGGCCACCGCGCGGATGTGCTCCGGCCGGCTGTCCAGCCCCGCCCACATCGGTCCGGTGTCGGATTCGAACGTGAAGCCGAACTTCGTTGCGATCACCACCTGGTCGCGCACCGGCGCCAACCCCTCGCCCACCAATTCCTCGTTGACGAATGGCCCGTAGGCCTCGGCGGTGTCGAAAAACGTCACGCCCAGATCCACCGCCCGGTGCAGCAGCGCGATCATCTCGCGCCGCTCGCCCGGCTGCCCGTAGGACGAGGTCATGCCCATGCAGCCAAACCCGATGGCCGATACCTCGAGGCCGCTCTTTCCCAATTTGCGTTTTTGCACGATATGTCCGCTCCCGCTCATGCGCTCTTTCCCCTGTACTCTTCGTTGCTCACGTCCTCCAGCCAGTCCGCGGTCCGGCCGTTCTCTCGCTCTTGAATGGCGATGTGCGTCCTGCCGGTCGTACGCGGCAAAGAACTCCCGGGTTGAACCTCTCTTCATGCTATCCGACAAAGGCGCTATAGTCCCGCTATGGCGAAGGCCAGCGCGGGGCTGTTGATGTTCCGCCGCCGCGGCGCCGCCCTCGAAGTGCTGCTGGTCCACCTCGGCGGGCCCTTCTGGAGCAAAAAGGACGCTGGCGCGTGGTTCATCCCCAAGGGCGAGCTGGAGCCGGGCGAGGACGCGCTCGCCGCCGCCCGCCGCGAGTTTCACGAGGAAACCGGCTTTGAATCCTCACCGCCCTTCCTTCCGCTCGGCGAAGTCCGCCAGCCCGGCGGCAAGCGCGTCACCGCCTTCGCCTTCCAGGGTGAGGGTGACCCCACCGCTCTGCGCAGTAACCAATTTGTCATCGAATGGCCGCCGAAGTCGGATAGCATGCGCGAATTTCCCGAGGTGGACCGCGCCGCCTGGTTCGCCGTCCCGGCGGCGCATGCGGCAATCCATCCCGCCGAAGCTGAATTTCTCGCGCGTTTGCAACACGCGCTCGGTGGCTGAGGTTACTATGTTGCCAGCGGTCTTTTTCCGGAGGTGGCGATGAGCGGAGTTCGCGTGCTCGCGGGAACCCACAAGGGCGCGTTCGTGCTGACGTCCGACGGCCGGCGCAAGAACTGGAGGATTGACGGCCCCTTCTTCGCCGGCTGGCCCGTCTATCACCTCAAAGGCTCGCCCGCCGATCCCGATCGCATCTACGCCTCGCCCGCCAGCGACTGGTTCGGCCAGCAGATCCAGCGCTCCGACGACGGCGGCAAAACCTGGTCCCAGGTCGACAACAAGTTCGTCTACGACGGCGAAACCGGCACCCACCAGTGGTACGACGGCAAGCCCCACCCCTGGGAGTTCAAACGCGTCTGGCACCTCGAGCCCCATCCCGCGAACCCCGATGTGGTCTACGCCGGCGTCGAGGACGCCGCCCTGTTCCGCAGCGACGACGGCGGCCAAAGCTGGCGCGAGCTCCCCGGCCTGCGCCGCCACTCCACCGGCCAGCGCTGGCAGCCGGGCGCGGGCGGCATGTGCCTGCACACCATCCTGCTCGACCCCAACAACCCCAAGCGCATCGTCATCGCCATCTCCGCCGCCGGCGCCTTCCGCAGCGACGATGGCGGCGCGACCTGGACGCCGATCAACCGCGGGTTGCATTCGAAATACCTGCCCGACCCCACCGCCGAGGTCGGCCATTGCGTGCACCACATCGCCATGCATCCCTCCCGTCCCGACACGCTCTTCATGCAAAAGCACTGGGACGTGATGCGCAGCGACAACGCCGGCGGCCAATGGACCGAAGTCAGCGGCAACCTGCCCACCGACTTCGGCTTCGTGATTGACGTCCACGCGCACCAGCCCGAGACCATTTACGTCGTGCCCATCAAGAGCGACGCCGAGCACTATCCGCTCGACGGCAAGCTGCGCGTCTGGCGCAGCCGCGGCGGTGGCAACCAATGGCAGGAGCTCAAGCGCGGACTGCCCGACCGCAACTGCTACGTCAACGTGCTGCGCGATGCCATGGCGGTGGATCAGCTCGACGACTGCGGCATCTACTTCGGCACCACCGGCGGCCAGGTCTATGTCTCCCCCGACGGCGGCGACCACTGGCAGGCGATCGCCCACGACCTGCCCAAGGTGCTTTCCATCGAGGTGCAGACGCTCGCCAACCGCGCCGTGCCCCGCGCCCGCAAGCCCGTCGCCGCCAAAGCCAGGGCGGCCAGGCCCGCGCCCAAGGCGCAAGCCAAGGCAAAGCGTCCGGCGCCTCGCCGCAAGCGCTGACCGTCATGGCGCCGGCGCGCGTTCGCATCGAGCTGCCCTCGCCGCTGCGCGTGCTGGCGGAGCTGCGCAGCGCCGAGCTGGAGCTCGCCGTCCCGCCGCCGGTCACCCTCAACGCCGTCCTCGACGCGCTCGAAGCTGCTTATCCGCGCCTCGCCAACACGCTACGCGACCCCGCCACCGGTCAGCGCCGCGCCTTCATCCGCGTCTACGCCAATCAGGAGGATCTCAGCCACATCCCTCAGGACGCCCCCCTCCCCGCCTCCATCGCCGCCGGCGCCGAGCCGCTGCTGATCATCGGCGCCATCGCCGGCGGATAAGCGCGCCACCGCAGGGAGTGGCGCGCCACTCGCGCGCCGGCGGTTGCTAAGATGGGCGCATGGAGGCGCCGCGCATCGGTGAGCCGACGTTCCTGCGCAAGCTCGCGTGTGGCGCGCTGCGCTGGGTGCTGGCGCCGGCCGTCGCTGTGGCGCTGGTCCTGCTCTGGCCGGCGCCTGTCGCTGCCGCTGCCGGGTTGGCGCGCGAGCAGTTGCACTTCTGCGATCGCCTGCTCGAGGCGGGCGACGCGGTGCGTGCCGCCGCGGCGTCGATCGCCTGCGCCACCCGTCGCGCCAGCGCCGTCACGTCGCGCCGGTCGCCCGCTACGCTCACCTTTGCCACTGCCGTGTGGCCGCGGCGCAGCGTCAGCGTCACGCGCACGGCGTTGCCCTGGATCGTGTACATCCCGATCGGCCGCAGCGCGCCGGCCAAATCGTCGGCGTCCACGAACACCGTCGCCGGGCCGCCCGCCTCCGCCCCGCGCGTCTGGAAGTTCAGCGCCGCCAGCGCCCGCCGCACCGCCAGCGAGAGGTCGAGCACATCGTCCTCCACCTCCTCGTCCAGCAGCATCGGCCGCAGGATCATCGGCTTGACCGCCGCCAGCGGGATGCGCGCCTGGTCGCGCGGCGTCAGCTCGGCGATGTCGAAGCTGCTGCCCAATGGCTGCGCGATCACCGGCCGCTGGATGCCGCCGATGTTGCGCGCCAGCTGCGGCACCTCCTCCACCGCGTAGTCGAACCAGCGGCTCACGTCGAGAAACTCGTCGTCGCGCAGCGCCGCGCCCTTCATCCCGCTCAGCAGCGCGTAGGTCAGCAGTCCTTGCCCGTACTGGCTCGCCTCGTAGCTGGCCGCGTCCGCCGCCGAACCCATCAGCACGAACAGCCCGGTGCGGTCCTTCAGCCGCTCCAGCGCCCGCACCTGGTCGGCGGGCACGTCGCGCCGCTCCGCCAGCTGCGCCGCCGCCGCGCCCGCGTCGCAGGTGTCCAGCACCAGCACCTGCTTCTGCGCCTTGATCGTCCGCGTCCACGCCGCCAGCTCGTCGCTGCTCACCGTCCACTGCGCGCGCAGCGCCGGATCCTCGTAGTCGCTGAGCGTGCCGCTGCGCGCGTCCGCGGTGAGATAGAGATACTCGTCTTGGTCCGCGCGCAGCGCCATGCCGTGCCCGGCCAGGTACACCACCAGCACGTCCTGCGGCCGTGCCGCGCGCGCGGCGGCGAAGGCGCGCTCGAAGTTGGCCTTGGTCGGCGGCAGCGCGCGCGGATCGCTGGCCGTGGCCAGCAGCGTCAAATGCACGCGCTTGGCCCCGAACAGCCGGTCGGCGCCCAGCGTCAGCGCATTGGCCATGTCCACCGCGTCCTTGGCCGAAAAACTCAGGTTGCCCACGCCCGCGCCCGCGTATCGCGAGACCCCGGCGACGATCGCGTAGAGCGCGGGCGGCGCGGTGTTGGCCCGCCCGGGGGCGACAATCGGCACGCCGATGCTGCGGCTGGAGATGTAGCCGTCGCGGTTCCACGTCACCACCCGCACGTCGTTGCGCGCGCCCGGATTCAGCGCCCCCGACACGTCCACCGTCAGCCTCGCCCGCGCCGCCGCCGGGTTCACGCCCGGCCCGCGCGCGTCGGCGCGGAACTCCTTGCCGTTGACGAACACCTGCACCCGCCCGATCCCCCCGCCGCGGTTCGTCAGCTCCACCTCCAGCTTGCCCGGCGCGCCCGGCGCGGTCTCGATCCGCGCCCGCGGCGGCAGCGTAATCGTCTCCAGCGCGCTGACGTCGCGCAGCGGTTCCCGGCTGTAGCCCAGCAGCCGGGGCAGCAGGCCGGGCTCGAAGTAGCGGTCCTTGAGCTGTGCCAGCGCGATGCTCTCCAGCCCCACCACCCAGTGCAGCCGCTGCATGGCGGCGTCGCTGGCGTCGAACAGCCCGTTCGGCGCCACCACCGCCCAGTCGCTCGCCGCGCTCGTCCGCTGCGCCGCGTACGGGTCCATGCCGGTGTCGGGCTGGCGTATGGCCGCGCCGAAGTCCACCAGCGTCGCCACCTCGCGGCCCGAATCCAGGTCGGTGAGATGAATGCGGAAGTCCCAATCGAGCGTGGCCAGCAGCCGCCCGTCGGGCGAGAACCCCACCACCTTGGCGTGCCGGACGAGGGAGAACCGCACCGCACCGCTGGCCGCGTCGCGCACCGTGCGCGTGGTCACGCCGCCGCGCCGGCAGGTCGCGAACACCCGCGCCCGCGCCAGCCAGTGCAGCACGCAGACCGCGCCCGCCGCGGCCAGCGGCCAGTGCCCGACCTCCGTCCGGCGGCGGTAGCTCCAGATCTCGGCCTCGCCCGACTTCGCATTTACCAGCGCCACCTCGCGCCCGTCCGGCGAGAGGCTCGCCCAGCCCCGCCGCGGCAGGCTCACGCCCGTCCGCGTCCCGGTGTCCCACAGCCGCACCGCCACCTGCGCGCCGCTCAGCACCGCGTGCCTCCCCCGCCGCGCGAACGAGGCTTGCTCGTAGCCGGGGAAGAGAAGCGGCGGCTCCGGCTTCGGCGCGAGCGAAAAGATCCGCAGCAGGCCGTGGAACGCCGGCGCCTTCGCCAGCGGATCCGGCGCCAGTCCGGCGGCAAGGAACTGCCCGTCGGCGCTGAACGCCAGGTTCCAGAAGTCGCTCGAGCCGTTGTCGGGGCCGGCCAGCAGCTCCCGCGGCGCCGTCTTGCCGTCGAGGCTGCGATACGTCAGGTCTCCCAGCATCCCGCCTGCCGCGTAGTGTTTGCCGTCCGGCGACATCGCCAGCAGAATCGGATTGACCCCGCTGCGCGACGCCTGGATCTCGTGCACCGCGTCGTCGCGCAGGTTCCAGGTCTCAATCGTGCCGCGCCAGGTGCCGATATACAGGCGGCTGGAATCCGCCGCGAACTCCAGCGACGACACCTGCGGCAGCGGCAGCCCGTAGTCCAGCACGCGGCGGCCGTCCCGCGTGCTCCACGCCGCCACGTCGCCGGCGAACGAGGCCAGCGCCATGCGCGTGCCTCCGGGCGCGAATGCCGCATTCGCGTTCAGGCATTCGGCGCGCTGCAGTGGCGGCGCCGCCACGCCCCGCGCGCTCCAGGTTTCCAGCGTGAGGTGGACGCCCGTGGCGCCGCAGCCGACGGCGTGAATCCGCCCCTGCGTGTCGAACCCGGCGGCGAACACCTCCGTCAGCGGCAGCGGCAGCGTCGCCAGCGCCCGGCGCCGCGCCGGATCCCAGCGGATGAGGCGCGAGGTCCTGGCGGGCGCCGCCCGCCCTGGCCTGGCCTGCAGCGGCTGCGCCGCCCAGGAACTGTCGGCGGCGTTGCCGGCCACGTGCGCATCGCCCGCCACCGCCGCCAGCAGCGCGCTGCCTCCATCCGCGCTCACGTCCATCAATTCGCCCCGCGCCTCGCCCAGCCCGGACCAATCTCCGCCGCGCCAGAACCGGGTGCGCCAGCCGGGCTTGGCCGGCGCCGCTGCCGTGCTCTTCGTATCCGCCGCCAGCAGCCTGCCGCCGGCGCTGAACGCAACCCGCGCGAACGATCGTCCCGCCGCCGCTGTGGCCAGCAATCGCTTCCCCGCGCCGCTGGTCGCCCACACGTCCAGCTCGATGCACGGCCCGATCGCGGACGTGTTTTCGTCTGCCGCCGCCGGCCCGCGCGCGCCGCAGCCCGCGAGCTGGCTGCCGTCGCGGTTGAGCGCGATGGGAGCGCCGGCCGCCAGCGTGGCGACTAGCGCGCCGCTCGCGACATCGAAGATGTCCGTCCGGCGCGCGCCGTCGGCGATCGCCAGACGCGTCGCGTCGCCGCTGAAGCTTATGCCGCGCACGTCGTCCACCGCGAAGCTGCGCAGCTCATCGCCGGTGTCGGCGGCGTAAAGATTCGCCGTGGCCGAGCCGCCCACCGCCAGCAGATGCCGCCGTGCGCTATACGCCAGGTAGTCGGCGTTGAAGCTGCCGGTGTCCACCACCAGGCGCGGCCGCGGCGCCGGCGCCTGCGCGGCCGCCAGGGCCGCCGCCAGCCCCGCCGTCGCCGCCTGCCGGACCAATCTCACCCGCCGCCTCCCGCCTTTGGCAGTTCGCCCACGGCCCACGCTTCGCCGTCGCGGTAGACCTCCTTCTTCCAGATCGGCGCCGAGCGCTTGAGTTCGTCGATCGCGAAGCGGCACGCCTCGAACGCCGCCGCCCGGTGCGCCGCCGCCGCCGTCACCCGTACGCTCGCCTCGCCCGCCTCCACCCGCCCCAGCCGATGCACGATGCTCAGCCCCAGCAGCGGCCAGCGCGCCGCCGCCTGCTCCGCGATGGCGCGCAGCCGCGCCTCTGCCATCGTCTCGTAAGCCTCGTACTCCAGCGCGATCACCGCCCGCCCCTCCGCCTCGCCCCGCACGATCCCCTCAAACGCCACCACCGCCCCGTGCGCGCCGGGCGCGAGCGCCGCCGCCGCCGGCAGCGGCCCGTGCACCAGCGCGGTCTCGATCGCCGTCGCGCCCCCCGACATCGGCGGCAGGATCGCCACTTCGTCGCCCTCATGCAGCGGCGTCGCCGGCGCGCAAAACTCCGCGTTCACCGCCAGGATCGCCGCCTTTCCGAGCTCGCCCAGCTCCGGCGCGCGGCGCCGGTAATGCTCGAACACGTCGGCGGCGCGCGGCGCGCCCTCGAGCTCCAGCCACTCCTCCCGCACCCCCAGCCGCTGCGCCAGCCCGGCGAACAGCACCGCCTTGACGCGCATCGCCTAGCCTCCGCTCCCCGCGTCGCCGTGCGCCCCGCCGCCGCCCAGCACGTCGAGCGCGTGCGGCAGCAGCTCCACGATGCAGCTCAGGCTCTCTTCCGCGCCCGCCGGGCTGCCCGGCAGGTTGACGATCAGGCTGCGCCCGCGCAGCCCGGCGATGCCGCGCGACAGCCAGGCACGCGGATTCTTGGCCGCGCCCCCGGCGCGCATCGCCTCGCTCAGTCCCGGCGCCAGCCGGTCGCAGACCTTGCGCGTCGCCTCCGGCGTCACGTCGCGCCGCGCGAAGCCGGTCCCGCCGGTCGTCACCACCAGCGCCGCCGCGTCCGCCGCCGCAGA
>JAKAOE010000039.1 GCA_021823305.1 Acidobacteriota bacterium | reverse complement strand
GCCGCGCCGCCGCCAGCGTGTACTCGCCGCGCAGGAAGATGTAGGCCGCCTCGGCCTCGACCGCCCGCGCGCAGATGGCGATGCCCTCCAGCAGCAGATGCGGGTTGCACTCCAGCAGCAGCCGGTGCTTGAACGTGCCCGGCTCCATCTCGTCGGCGTTGACCGCGATGTACTTCGGCCGTGGCGCCGCCGCGCCCAGCGGCAGCGCCGCCCACTTCACCCCGGTGGGAAAGCCCGCGCCGCCCCGCCCGCGCAGGTTCGCCTCTTGCACCATCGCCGTGATCGCTGCCGGCGCCAGCCCCCGCGCCGCCTCCAGCCCACGGTAGGGCCCGTAGCCGGCGAGGCCGAGCATGCCGCCCCCCGCCGGCAGGTTCCAGGTCAGCGGATGGGTGCGCTCGTTCACCGGTACTCCGCCAGCATCGCCGCCGGCTGGCGCGGGTCGCGCGTCGGATCGAGCCCGCGGTGCAGCTCCTCGTCCACCATCGCCACCGGCGCGCCGTCGCACGCCCCTAGACAGACGATCGGCAGCAGCGTGAAGCGGCCGTCCGCCGTGGTCCCGCCCAGCCCCACGCCCAGCTCGCGCTCCAGCGCCCGCCGCAGCCGCCCCTGCCCGCACAGCCAACAGCTCACCCCGTCGCAGAGCCAGATCACGTGCCGCCCCACCGGCCGCCGGTGCAGCAGGTTGTAGAAGGTGGCCACGCCTTCGAGCTCGGCCGCCGTAAGGCCCAGGTAGTCCGCCACCTCCGCCAGCGTCGCGTCGCTGAGGTGGCCGCGGTGGCGCTGCGCGATGCGCAGCGCATCGATCGCGGCCGCCCGCCGGGTGGGATATTGCGCCGCCTCGGCGTCCATCTCCGCGCGTTCGGCTTCGCTCAACATCCGCCTCCCTCACCGGTCCACGTCCGCCAGCACGTAATCCATCGCCCCCAGCACCGCCAGCAGATCCGGAATCATCGCGCCGCGACACAGCAGCGGCAGCGTCTGCATCGCCGCGAACGAGGGCGAGCGGATGCGCGTGCGGTAGGAACACGTCCCGCCGTCGCTCACCAGGTAGTAGCCGTTGCTCCCTTTGGTCGCCTCGATCACTCCCAGCGCCTCGCCCTCGGGCATCACCGGCCCCCAGCTCACGCCCACAAAATGCGTGATCAGCGTCTCGATGTCGTGCATCGTGCCCGGCTCCTTCGCCGGCGGCGTGGCGCGCGGGTCGTCCGATTTGTACCGCCCCGCCGGCATGCCGTCGAGGCACTGCTGCAGAATGCGCAGGCTCTGCCGCATCTCCTCCACCCGCACCTGCGCCCGCGCGTAGCAGTCGCAGCCTTCGGCGGTGGGGATGTCAAAGTCGAATTGCTCGTAGCCGCCGTAGGGCCGCTTCCGCCGGAAGTCCCACGCCAGCCCAGTGGCCCGCAGGTTGGGGCCGGTGACGCCCCACTCGATCGCCTCCGCGCGGCTCATCCGCCCCACCCCGATGGTCCGCGCCTTGAAGATGCGGTTGGCCATGATCTCGCGGTCGTACTCGCGCAGCCGCGGCGGCAGGTAGGCGAGAAACTCGCGCAGCATCGCGTCCCAGCCCTGCGGCAAATCCTGCGCCACCCCGCCGATGCGGAACCACCCCGGGTGCATGCGCGCCCCAGTGATCGCCTCCACCAGCCCGAAGGCGCGCTCGCGGTCGTTGAAGGTGAAAAACACCGGCGAGAGCTGGCCCAAATCCTGCGAGAACGTCCCGTACCACACCAGGTGGCTGACGATGCGGAACAGCTCGCACAGCATCACCCGGATGACCTGCGCCCGCGGTGGAATGCTGATCCCGGCCAGCGTCTCCAGCGCGGTCAGGTAGGCCAGGTTGTTCATCGTCCCGCCGAGGTAATCCACCCGGTCGGTGTAGGGAATGTAGGTGTGCCAGCTCTGGCGCTCGCCCATCTTCTCCGCGCCGCGGTGGTGGTAGCCGATGTCGGGCACCGCGTCCACGATCGTTTCGCCGTCCAGCTGCACCGCGATGCGCAGCACCCCGTGCGTGCCCGGGTGCTGCGGCCCGAGGTTGAGAAAGAGAAAGTCGGTGTCGCCGCTGCCCCGCGCCATGCCCCACGCCTCGGGCTCGAAGCGCAGCGCCGCCTGCTCGCTCGTCTCCTTCTCCTCCCACAGCCGGAACGGCCCCATCTCGGTGGCGCGCGCCGGATGCTCCTTGCGCAGCGGATGCCCCCGCCACGTGGGCGGCATCAGGAGGCGCCGCAGGTGCGGATGTCCGTCGAAGGCGATGCCGAACATGTCCCAGGTCTCGCACTCGTACCAGTCGGCCGCCGGCCACACCCCGGTGAGTGTCGGCGCGCGCAGACCCGCGCCGTCCTCCAGCGGCGCCTTGATCCGCACGAACTCGTTCGCCTCAAACGAATAGAGGTGATACACCAGCGTGAAATCGCGCCGCGGCAGCGTCGGCGCCCCCGGCGGCGGCGGCCGCCGGCTGCGTTCGTCCACCGCCGTCAGGTCGTAGAGCATCTCGTAGCGCGGGCGCGCGTCGTGTTTCAGCCAGCGCAACGCCGCGGGCGCCGTCTCCGGGCTCAGCCAGAAGGTGGGGATGCCGTCGCGCGTCGCCTCCGTCGCCAGCGGCGGCGTGGGCAGCCGCGGCGCCGCCGCCGCGCCGGCTTGCGCCTCAGATCTCATCCGGGCTCTTCAGCTCCCGCGCCGCCATCCGCTCCCCGCGCTTGCGCTCACGCTGCGCCGGCATCGCCGGCCGCGCCACCGTCTGGTTGCCCACCACCCAACTCAACGGCCGCTTCTCGCTCCCCACCGCCTCGCGCAGCAGCAGCACCCCCTCCAGCAGCGCGTCCGGCCGCGGCGGGCAGCCCGGCACGTACACGTCCACCGGCAGGAACTTGTCCACCCCCTGCACCACGCTGTAGATGTCGTACATCCCGCCCGAATTCGCGCACGAGCCCATCGAGATCACCCAGCGCGGCGCCATCATCTGCTCGTAGAGCCGCTGCACCACCGGCGCCATTTTGAGGAACACCGTACCCGCGATCACCATCAGGTCGGCCTCGCGCGGCGTGCCGCGGATCACCTCCGCGCCGAAGCGCGCCAGGTCGTACTTGCTGGTGATGCTGGTCGCCATCTCGACGAAACAGCAGGAGAGCCCGAAGTTGAACGGCCAGATCGAGTTCTTCCGCCCCCACGCCACGAGCGCCTCCAGCTTGGTCAGCACCACCGCGCGCCGCACCTGCTCCTCCGCCTCGCCTGGCAGCAGCTCCAGCGGATTGGGGCCGGCGCTCTCGCCCGGCCGCGTCATCCAGTAATTCACGGCTCCGCCTCTCCCCCGCCCCAGTCCAGCGCTCCCACCCGCGCCAGGTACCAAAGCGTCGCCAGCAGCACGCCGATGAACACCGCGATCTCGTAGAACCCCCGCCAGCCCGCCGACCGCACCGCTACCGCCCAGGAGAAGAGAAACACCGCCTCCAGGTCGAAGATCACGAAGAACATCGCCACCAGGTAGAAGCGCGCCGAAAGGCGCAGCCGCGCGCTCCCCTGCGACGCCACTCCGCCCTCATACGGCAGCCCGGTGGCCGGCTGCCGGTGCCGCTCGCCCAGTAGCGCCGACACCCCCAACATGCCGCCCACCAGCAGCACCACCAGCACGAAATACACCACCAGCGGCCAGAGCACGCCCCGCTCCTCTGCCGCTATGGATGGCGCGCCTCCGTTCCCCGGTTGGTGCGCCACCATGGTCCGATCCCTCGCGTCCGGCATACAATTATGCCGTTTGACCGGGAGAGGTGCCCATGAGCCCTGACGCCGCCGCCGCGGCTGAGAGCCGGCCGCCCGCATGCTTCATCTGCCAGTCCACGCTGGCCGAAGAGAAGTACGCGATCAAAGTGGGGTTGTCGCGCTCCTGGAACGAGGGCGCGATCAAGAAGACCCAGCACCGCACCGTCCCGATTCCCGCCTGCGCCGTCTGCAAAGCCGCCTACCTCAGGCGCGAGCGCAAACTCGCCGCCATCGCCCTGAGCATGTGGATGGTGCCGACCGTGGGCGGCTTTTTCCTGGGTTGGCCCGACGAGTGGGGCCAGAGCCTGTTCTTCGGCTTCGGCGTCGGCTACGTCCTCGCCATGATCGTCCACGTCGTCAACCGCGCCCGCGGCAAGGACCGCTGGCAGCAGTACCCCGAGGTCAAGCAACTGGTCAAGGACGGCTGGAGCACGTCCTAATAAATGATCCGCACCACGTTCTCCGGCTTGTCGGTGAACAGGATGAAGCTGTCGTCGGGCGCCACCGCCAGCCCGAACACGCCGTTGTAACGCACCGGCCCGGTGAGCTCGCCCGGCGCTTCGGTCAGGTCGCCGTTGACCACATGCAGCTCGCCCGGGCTGCCGGCCAGGGTCGAGACTTGCATGGTCGAGAGGTTGAGCACGCGCAGCAGCCCGGTGTTGCTGTCGCCCCAGAACAGGCTGCGCCCGTCGGTGGTGAGGAACGCCGGATCGCACAGCGTCGCCGTCGCCGCCGGCCCGTCGGCGTAGCCGCACTTGTGCGCCATGCCGACGAGGGTGGTCACCGCGTCCGTTTGCAGGTTGAGCTCGCGGATCGCCTGGTTCTCGAAGTCGCTGATAAAGAGGTTGTTGCCGCTGGCGTCGAACGCCAGCCCGTTGGGTTCGGCAAAGCGCGCCGCCGCGCCCACGCCGTCGGCGCTGCCCAGCCCGCCGTTGCCGGCGATCGTGGTCACGGTGCCGGCGGTGAGGTCAATCAGCCGGATGGCGTTGTTGCCGGCGTCGGCGACGTAGAGCTTGGTGCCGTCGGGCGAAGCCAGGATGCCGAAGGGATGGTTGAAGCGCGCTTGCGCCAGCGTCCCGTCCACGTAGCCGCTGGCGTTGGTGCCGGTGATGGTGGTCACCGTGCCGGCCGTCAGATCGAGCTTGCGGATGGCGCCGTTGCCGGTGTCGGCGATGTAGATCACGTTCTGGCTCGACACCCAGGCCAGCCCGGCGTTCTCGAAAAATGCCGCCTGGCCGGCGGCGCCGTCGGCAAAGCCCTGGTTGGGCCCGGCCACCGTGGTCACCTGCGTCGTGGCCAAGTCAATCTTGCGGATCGCCCCATTCCAGGCATCGGCCACGTAGGCCACCTTGCCGTCGGTCACGATCCCCTCCGGCTGGCTGAACTCGGCCGCCGAGGCGCCGGTGTAACCGGTGCCGGTGCCCAAGCCGTCGGTGGTGCCGCGGTGCGAGGGTTGCCCGGCCAGCGTGGTGACGTTCGCCGTCACGTTGGATGAGCTGGTTGCGGTGAGCGGGTTGGCGATGTCCACCCGCCGCAGCAGCCCGTTGTCGCTGTCCGCCACGAACAGCGTCGTGGTGCCGCTGCCGGTGGCGTCGGCCAGCGTGGCGAAGTTTGTCACCGTGTAGAAGGTCGCGCTGCCGCCGCCGCCGTCGTTCTGCCCCGGCCCGAAGGCGCCCGCCACGGTGAACACCGTGGGGTTGGCACCCAGCGTCAGCGCCCGGATCTTGTTGCCGTCGGCGATGTAGAGCAGCGGCGCGGCGGCATGCGGGTCCACCGCCAGCCCGCTGAGCGCGTCGAAGGTGGCGCTCGGCGCCGCCCCGTCCGCCTGCCCCTGCGCCCCCGAGCCAGCCACCGTGGTCACCGCGGCGCCGGGCAGCGCGATCCTGCGGATCACGTAGCCGCACTGGTCGCTGACGTAGAGGTTTGCGCCCGCCGGATCGATCGCCAGCCCGGTGGGCTGGCAGAAGCTCGCCGCTGCCCCCACGCCGTCGGTGGAGCGGTAGATGCCGGTCTGCCCGGCCAGCGTGGTCACCGCGCCGGTGGCGATCGTCACCGCGCGGATCACCTCGTTGTTGGTGTCGGCGACGTAAAGCGTCGTCCCGTCGGGCGAGATCGCCAGCCCGTGCGGGTAGCTGAATTCCGCCGCGGTTCCGGCGCCGTCGGCGTAGCCCGCGGTGCCGTTGCCGGCCAGCACGGCGATGGTGTAACTGCCGGGCTTGAACGCCTCGATCTCGTTCCTGAGCGCGTCGGCGGTGTAGATCGTCTGGTTCGCCGGGTCGTACACCATGCCCTCGCCGTCGGCCACGGCATAGGTGTAGGGCCCGCCGTCGAGCGTGGTCACCGCCTGGTCGGCGATGCCCACCTGGCGCAGCGCCGTGCCGCGCTTGTCGGCGAAGTAGACGTTGGTCCCGTCGGTGGCGAGCGCGGTGGGGTAGAGCGCCGCCGCCGCGCCGGCGCCGTCCACAAATCCCACCCCGCCCGGCCCGCCCGCCAATGTGGCCACGTGCCCCGCCCAGCCGGTGATGGTCAGCGTCACCGTCGCCGTCTGCACCAGTTGGCTGCCGTTGGCGCCGGGGGCGCTGGCGGTGAGCGTGATCGGCGCGCCGCTGTTGGCCAGGCTGATCGCGGCGGTGGTCAGCGTCAGCTGCACCGCCCCGCTGGCGCTCAGGCTGGCGGGGGCGAGCGCCGCGCTCACGTTGGTCGGCAGCCCGCTCACCGCCAGCGCCACCGGCTGGGTGAAGCCGGGCGAGAGCGTCAGCTGGAAGCTGACGCTGCCGCTCTGCGCTTTGCCCAGGCTCAGCGTCGCCGCCGCCGGCGACAGGCTGAACTGCGAGGGCGGCGGCTGCAGCGTCACCGTCGCCGAGGCCGACTTGGTGGCGTCGGCGTCGCTGGTCGCGGTGATCGTCTCGCTCGCGTTCGCCGGCATCGCCGTGGGCGCGGTGAACAGCCCCTGCGCATTGATCGTGCCCAGCGCCGCCGAACCCCCCGCCGTGCCGTTCACGCTCCAGCTCACCCCGGTGTTGGTGCTGCCCGTCACCGTCGCGGCGAACGCCTGGCTCGCCCCCAGGCTGACCGTCGCTGCCGTGGGCGTCAGCGTCACGCTCACCGGCTGGATCAGCGTCACCGTGGCCGCGGCGGTCGCGCTCGGGTCGGCCACCGCGGCCGCCTGCACCGTCACCTGGCTCAGCCCGGGGAAGCTGGCGGGCGCGGTGTACAGCCCGGTGGCGCTGATCGTGCCCACGCTGCTGCTGCCCCCCGCCGTGCCGTTCACGCTCCAGCTCACCGCCGTGTTGGCGGCGTTGCTCACCGTGGCGGTGAACTGCTGCGTCCCGCCCGCGCCCACCGCGGCCGTGGCGGGCGTGACCGTCACGCTCACCGGCGGGGCGATGGTCACCGCCGCACTGCCGCTGGCGCTCGTATCGGCGGTGCTGGTCGCGGTGACCGTCACCGTCGGCGGCGCGGGCACCTGCGCTGGCGCGGTGAAGTTGCCGTTGGCGTCGATCGTGCCCAGGCTCGCGTTGCCGCCGGCGACCCCGTTCACGCTCCAGGTCACCGTGGGAGTGGCGGCGCCGCTCACCGCCGCGCTGAAGGCTTGCGTCGCCCCCGGCGCCAGCGTCACCGCCGCCGGCGTGACGCTCACCGTCACCGGCTGCGACAGCGTGATCGCCGCCGTGGCGGTGATGTTCGGGTCCTGCACGCTGGCCACGGTGATGGTGATCGCGCCCAGGCCGGGAAAGTCCTTGGGCGCGGTATACAACCCCTGCGCGCTGATCGTGCCAGTGGCCGCGCTCCCGCCCGCCGTGCCGTTCACGCTCCAGGTCACCGCCGTGTTGGTGGCGTTGGCCACCGTGGCGTTGAACTGCTGCGTCGCCCCCGCCTGCAGCGTCACCGTCGCCGGCGTCAGCGTCAGCGTCACCGGCGGCGTCAGCGTCACCGCCGCCGCCGCCTGCACGTTGGCGTTGGCCGCGCTCACCGCCTCCACCTGCACCGCCCCCGCCGGCACCGTCGCCGGCGCCGTGTACAGCCCCGCCTGCGTGATCGTGCCGTCGGTGGCGTCCCCGCCCATGTGGCCGTTCACCTTCCACACCACCGCCGTGTTCGTGGTGTTGGCCACCGTGGCGGTGAACTGCTGCGTTCCGTCCCCCGCCTGCAGCGCCACCGCCGCCGGTGCGATCGTCACCACCGGCAGCTGCGGCAGCGAGGCGCCGCACCCCGCCAGCCCCAGCGCCGCCGCCAGCCCCGCGATCGCCCGCATCCCCGTCCACGCCCGCGCCTCAGCCGCCATAACGCTTGTGTCTCCTGTCGGTGTCCGCCACTTACTGCAGCAAGTACTCCAGCCGCTGCCAGCGATGAATCGCCTCGAGCGTGGCCCGGATGGAGAGCGCGTGGTAGACGATCGGCGTCAGCTCCAGCAGCGTCGCCCAGCGCGGATGCCCGCGCCGCTCCAGCCCCCACGCCGGGCTGGTGAACGCCAGAATTTCCAGCGGCGCCTCGATCAGCCAGGCGCGCGTCGCCGAGTACTGATGGCAGCCGTTGATCGCCAGCGGGCTGCGGATCAGCGGGTCGCTCTCGCACAGCCCCATCCGCCGCGCATCCGCCTCCAGCCGGTAGTGGTCGAACAGCAGCGCCCCTTCCCCCGCCAGCTCGATCAGAAAGGGCCGGTGCCAGCGCGTTTCGATCTCCTTGTGCTCGGCGCACCCCAGGCACGGGATGTAGCCCTTCAGCGACTGCCCCGCCGCCGGCGTCAGCCACAGCAGCGCCAGCGCCCACGCCCACCCCACGCGCCGTCCCGGCGGCGTGCGGCGCGCCGGCGGGCGCACATCGCCCTCCAACGCCGCCCGCTCCCCCAGCGGCCCACCGAAGCGGCCCGGGCACAACCCCGCGAACCGCCGCCGCGCCTGCAATCCCCGATTCGCGCCCATGCCTCCGCCTCCGGTTCGCGCAGGAGGTTGGAATTCAGAGTGGAAGCGAAGGGATGGCTGCCATGTGCCGATCTGAACTTAGCCGCGCCGCTTTTCCACTTTGAGAGCCGCGGCCGCCCCGGGCCCCAATCCGGCGCGTGCCGAACTGAACTGACCCATGCCGCCTTCCAATTTGAAAGTCGGCGCGGCGTCCGGTTTTGGTCCCGCGCCGAAGCCCCACCGCGGTGCATCGCAACCCCCTCTTCGCGGCATCGCATCCCGGCAGACAGAGTAGCTGGGCATGCAGGTTGAGCCGACGTCTCCTGATTCCGTGGTCCCCGCCGCCGCCGGCTTTCTGCAGGCGTCGTTGGTGCAGGGCGGCTCCCGCCCGCTGGGCGCCGAACAGCGCCGGCGGCGCGAACGCAGCCTGGGCCTGAGCCTGCTGCTGCAGTGGGTGGTGACGGGGCTGATGCTGGCGGGCTTGGTCATCGGTCCGCCAGTGATTCATCCGCGCTCCGCGCCGCTGCAGGTTGCGGTGTTGACCTATTCCGTGCCTGCCCCGCCGCTGCGCCTGCCGCCGCGGCGGGCGCCGCGGGTTCCGGCCGCCCCGCCGCCGCCCCCGCCGCGCGCCGTGCCCCCGCCCGCACCGGCGTCCACGCCACCGGTCGTGTATGCGGTCCGCCGTTTGGCGGCCAACCGGCCGCCCCGCCTGCCCGTGCCGCCCTCCGATCCGGTGAGCCGCCCGCGGCCGGCGCCGCGCCCGCGCGTGCTCACGCCGCCGCCTGCGCGCGCGCGGCTG
>JAKAOE010000038.1 GCA_021823305.1 Acidobacteriota bacterium | reverse complement strand
GCCTCGCCGCCGGCTTGGCCAACTCCACCCTTCAGATGCTCACCGGCGGCCGCGGCCTCCACGCCCGCTACCCCTCCGCCGCCGGCCCCGCGCGCATGCGCCCGCTCGCCGCCCGCAACGCCCCCCTGCCCCCGCGCCTCACCCCCGACGGCTCACTCACCTTCGACAAGGTCACCGACGTCTACCACTCCGGCACCCGCCACGAGGAAGACCAGCCCTGCCATCTCCTCATCGCCGACCCCGACGTCTGCAACCGCCGCTGCACCTTCGAATACGGCAACCCCTGCCAGAACTTCTGCCCCGCCCACGTCTACGAAATGGTTTTCGACGACGCCGGCAACAAGCGCCTCCACCTCAACCCCTCCAACTGCGTCCACTGCAAAACCTGCGACATCCAGGACCCCTACCAGATCATCACCTGGGTCCCGCCGGAGGGCGGCGGCGGCCCGAGTTACGACGGCATGTAACCCTCCAGGGCGAGGCGGAGCAGGGCATTTCGGGGGCCCCCGCGCAGCCTCGCCCGTACAAAGTAGCGGGTGCCGTGGCAAAGCCACGGCCGGCCCCGCGTTCAATCAACGCTGGCGGCGGCGGCCCGAGCTACGACGGCATGTAATTCTCAAGGGCGAGGCGGGGCGGGCAGCTCGGGAACGCTGGGTGCCGGCGCAAAGAGGAGTTGTGCGGTTAGACGGAGAACCCGCTGCAGCTCTGCCGCAACGGTCGCGCGCGATTCCCGCCCCGCGGGGATGTCCGCCGCCAGCGCCTCTTCGTAGAGAAGGAGTCCCGGAGAGAGAGCATCGCGGAAATAGCTCGCGAAAATGCCCACGACGCGATCCTTGAGGGCAACGCCGGCGCCGAATTGCCGCAGGTGGCACGGCCACCCCTGAGTTGGGACGCCCTCCCGTTGGTCGGGCTGTGGCCGAGCTTCGGTCCCCGGCAACGGACGCCCGCTGGCGCTCAGGGCGTCTCCCAGTTGCCGCGAGAAGTCGAACCGGAAGGCGCCCAGGTCGGGCAGCGCGCTCAGGATTGCGACAATGTCCACTGCGTGCGTGCCTCTTCACGATCATGGTCCGCCTCCCGTGGCCCGCGGACGTTGCGATAGCGGTCGTCCAACGCCAGCAGCTTGAGCATGACCAGAGCATGGGGTAGCGTAACGCGGACCGATGCCGTATACGGCCTCCCGTCAGGCAGTTTCCCGGCGAGCGCGTGGGCCCGCGACTCGACCAAGGCGACGCTCCCGCCGGTGCATGCCCGCGCGTGAACGCCGCTCTGTATGTCCACGCGAAAGTCACCCTCCCGCTTGAGTTCCTCGGGCGCCATGAATTCGATGCGCATGATCTCCCGGCTGCCGGGAATCGCCTTCTGGAACTGGAAGTTACGGGATTCGGGAACGGCAGCATAGCCCAGCCGGTTCAGCGTTTCAGCCAGGGCGGCGGCTTCAGCGCGCAGCCTGACCGCGTCCAACAAAAAATCAACGTCCTTGGTCGCACGGGCTCCCTGGACGTGGAACTTCATCGCCTGCGCCCCCGCGACCACGAAGCTGTCCCCGTCCGCACCGAGCGCCTCCAAAAACTCAAGGAGGTATGTTTTTTGTGGTTCGGGAATCACGCCGCTCTCCAGCGCGGCTCGATCGCCCGCTCGAGCAGGTAGTCCGCTTGCTTCAAATCGCGCCCACCGCGTGCATAGATATCCAGGTACGCCTGAACCAGCGACACCTCGAGTGCCTGGCCATTGCGACGGCAGTACATAAAGACCCCGGGATCATAGGGCACGATGAAGCGCAACCGCGGCCCTGCGGCGCGCCCCCCGTACCCGGCGGAGCCGCCGAGGCGCAGCGAGATGACGCCCGCATCGGGAACCGGCCGAGGTGTGAAGAAATCGATTACGTCAGCCTCAACCCACGGCGCCACGTCCGCGACCGCGGCAGCCCCAGTGGCCGCAAAAGGCACGGACACGGAAGGGCGAAGCGCTGCCGTGATCCCGCCCACATCCACGCCAAGCGGACTTTCAATTTGGACGGCGTCCCGGAGCCTCCAGCGATAGCGCTCCCTGTATTTTTCCGCCCACTGCCGAAGCAGCCGCGAGGGTTCGGGCACCGCGATCCTTCCCCCCTTCCGGCGAATCAGGAGTTGGTCCTCCAGGCTCGCGGCCGCCTTGGAAACCGTTCCCATGCTGAGGCGCAGGTCAAGCTTCCATTCCGGCGCCTCGCCTGCCAGTCGCTGCGATTCCCGGCTCAATTCGTCGGCAATAGCCTTAATCGTCCACTCCCGCGGCGCTTCGAGAAGAGCTCGGAGCACGCGAGATGTCCGGCCGGAAAAGACGTTCATGGGCGGAGCAGCGCGGGATTCACGTTCGACTGTTTTGTCCCGCATTCCGAGGCGCTGCAAGGTGAACCGGCCCGGCACGGAGATGAAAATATTGCCCGCAAGATCGAAGAATCCGATGCCGTTTTCCACGCAATACGCCTGGGCTTGAGGCGAAAGGGAGGGCGCAGCCACCGCAATCGCGGCGTCCGGCTGAAGCGATTGCAAGCGCCGAATCCAGGGTGCGATCTCGGCGAGACGCCGGGGAGAGAAGTCCGCCTTGACCTCGGCAAGCACCGACACCCGCTGACCGCCGGAAAGAATCTCGAACGCGAAGTCGAACGGCGCCTGCTCCAGGCGAACGTTCTCGATGGCAGCCCCCGGAAGACCTCGGACCGGCGCCTGCCTGCGAAGCGCCTCAGCAATCGAGCGCTCAGCTTGGGTGCCAAGCTGGCTTTCGGGCAATGGCGCCACGGGCCCAGGCGCGTATGCCTCACCAATATTGCTCAATGATTCCCTTTTCACGAAATCTATTTTATAGGAAATATTTCCTTTTCACAAGATGCCCGGCATGACCAGGGCCCGGTGCAACATCCCTCACCTTTCAGCTATCGCTGACCGGGCGCCCGCAACATCCTCCAGGTGCCCGCCGCCACGCTAAGCCAACGTCTTCACCCGCCGCGAGCGCCCGCGGAACAGCGCCACCGTCCGCCCGGCCCGGTTGCGCACCGCCACGTCGTACACCCCGCCGCCGCCGCCCACTGCCACCGCCCGCGCCTCCGCCGTCAATTCCTCGCCCAGCTCCACCGGCGCCAGATACTCGATCGAGCACCCCGCCGCCACGGCCGCGAACCCGTGGCTGTTGCAGGCGAACGCAAACGCCGAATCCGCCAGCGCGAAGACAAACCCGCCGTGGCAGGTCGCGTGCCCCTGGATCATGTCCTCCCGCACCCGCATGGCGACCCGCGCGTACCCCGTCAGCGCCTCCACCAATTCCATCCCCAGCGCCTTGGACGCCAGGTCCCGGGCAAACATGGATCGTGCCGCCGCACCCTCGCCGTTCTCCGCTGTCATATACTCCATCTCAAGGTAGCAGTATGAAGCCACTCGCCGTCGCCGTGGCCTTGCTGATCGCGTCCGCCCCCGCTCAACTGCCGCTGCCACGGGCGCAAAAGACAGCGGGCTTTGCCGCCGTCTCCATCCGCCCCGTCCGCTCTGGCTTCGAACTCTATAGGAGCTTTACCCTCGATCCGGCTGGTCTGCACGCCGAAAACCTCACGCTGGCCGGACTCATCCGCTTCGCCTACGGAATCAAGAGCTATCAGATTGGCGGCGGGCCGAAGTGGTCGAGACGAGATCTCTTCGACCTCGACGCGGCCACCGAATCGCCGGCCACGAACCCCGAGATTCTGCGCATGCTTCGCGCCGCCCTCGCCGCCAGGTTCGGCCTCCGGCTCTCTCACGAAACCAGGAACACGCAGGTGCTTGACCTCGTCGTCGCCAAGGGAGGCCCGAAACTTACCGAGCTCGGCGCGGATGAAAGCCCTCCTCCACTGCGGCGCGAAGCGCGCCCAGGTGAAATCCTGTTCCGCCCGGCGACGACGATCACGCAACTCGTCGCGTTTCTCAACCGGCCTGGCGCTCAGCGCTCGCTGCGCCGTTTGGTGCTCGACCGGACCGGCCTGACCGGACGCTACAACATACTGCTGCGTATGGCGTCGAGCCGCGTATCGCGCGGCGGCCGCACCGGCTTCCGCCTCGACTTCGGGGACCTTCCACACGCCCTGGGGCGGCTTGGCCTCAAACTCCAGCCGGCAACCGAGCCGATTGCGTTCTACACCATCACTTCCGCGCATCAGCCGACGCCGAACTGACCGCTCAGTCGCTCGCCGCCTCCCGCAGCCGCCACGCCTGCCGGCCGTCCAGCGACGCCGTCTCCGCCTCGTGCGCCGCCTCCAGCCCGTTCAGCGCGGCGCGCACCCGGCTGCGCGCGAACAGCGGCGCGAAGAACGCCGCCAGCGACTCCTCGCTCTCGCACACCATCGCGTCCAGATAGCGGCTGATCAGCGCCGCCGCCGCCTCCACCAGCGACACCGTGTCCACCACCCGCGCCAGGTGCGGGAACGCCGTCACCAGCGCCTGCCACCGCGGCTCCCCCCCGCGCCGTCCCAGCCGCACCACCTTCAGCGTCTTCGCCAGCTCGCCCAGCGCCCGTTCGATGCTCATCGGCGAGGTCCGCTCCACCCCCAGCTTCTCCCGCAGCTCGCTCGGCGTGCGCGCCGCGCCCGCCGCCAGCAGTTGCTCGTACACCTCCGCCGCCAGCCAGCTCAACTGCTTCTCCCGCACCTGGCGCTTGTAATCCTCGCGCGGAATGCGGTCCCCCACGCACACGTACACGTACCCCAGCAGCTCGTCCGGGCAGTAGCGCAGCACCCCCGGCCACAGCCACAGCTCGATCACCCGCCGCTCCGCCAGCGCCCCCTCCAGCGCTTCGATCGCGCCGTCGCCCAACTCCGCCGCCGTGGCGAACCCCAGCTCGCCCACCCACTCGGCCACGCTGTCGGACGTCAGGTTGGCCGGGCGCGCGGCGGTCTGCTTCGCGGCCCGGGCGGTGAGCAGGTCTTCGGAGGTCATGGGTTGGTCAGGAGATTCGCTTGAACGCCCGTTGAATCTCTTCCAAAGAATATCGTAATAGGACCGGACGTCCATGAGGGCAGGCCATCGGATATTCCGTCCGCGCCAGCGCCCCCAGCAGCCACTCCATCTTGGCCATGTCCAACCGCATGTGCACCTTGATCGCCGCATGGCAGGCGATCGTCGCCGCGATCCGCGTCCGCGCCGCCTCCATCGTAGTGCCGCGTTCCTCCGCCACAGGCGCTTGCAGGATCTCCTGCAGCAGCCGTTCCACCTGCTCCGCCGCGATCGCCGCCGGCGCGGCGTGAATCGCGATCGTCGCCCGCCCGAACGGCGCCGCCTCGAACCCAGCCGCCGCCAGCTCTTCCGCCAGCTCGGCGAACGCCAGCGCCCGTCCCGGATCGAGCGTCACGATCAGCGGCATCAGCAGCCGCTGGCTCTCCACCGCGCGCTCCAGCCGCTCGCGCCGCAACTGCTCGAACAGCACGCGCTCATGCGCCACGTGCTGGTCCACCAGCCACAGCCCGCCCGGCGCGGCCGCGACGATGAAGCTGTCGGCGATCTGCCCCAGCGGCCGCAACGCCTCGAGCGCCTCCGCCTGCATCGCTCCCGCGGGCGACGCCTCCCGCAGACCGCACCCCACCCCCGTCTCCGGCACCCACGCCGCCGGCCGCGGCCGCGCTCGCGGCGGCCACGCCTCGCGCGCCTCCAGCGGCAGCCGCTGCGCCACCGGCGGCGGCGCCGCCGGCGTGAGCGCGAACCCGCCGGGCAGATCGGCCGTCGAAATACCCAGCTCCGGATCGGCCCCCGGCGACGGCGGCTGCACCCCCGGCCGCCAGCCCGATCCGAAAAACGCCCCCGCGTTCGGCCGCGCCTTCTGCTCCCTTATAAACGACGGCACCGGCCGCGCCGCCGCGATCGCCTCCCGCACCGTGTCCCGCACCGCGTCGTGCACGAACGCCTGCCGCCGGAACCGCACCTCCGTCTTCGCCGGATGCACGTTCACGTCGACTTCGGCGTAAGGCAGGTCGAGAAACAGCAGCGCCGCCGGAAACATCCCGTTGGGCAGCAGGTTGTAGTACGCCGCCGACAGCGCGTGCTGCAGCAGCCGGTCGCGCACCAGCCGCCGGTTGACGAAGATGAAGATCGAGTTGCGGTTCAGCTTGTGCACCTCCGGCCGCGACGCGAACCCGAAAATCCCCAGCCCCGCTCCGCCGCCCTCCGCCACCGCGCCCTCGTCCGCCTCCGGCGCCCACTCCGCCGTCGCCCGCAACTCCACGCACTCCGCCGCCAGCTCCTCGCCCAGCACCTGCCGCAGCCGTTCCGCGTGGCTGCCCACCGGCGGCGCCGCCAGCACCACGCGGTGCGGGGTCTCCAGGTGGAAATGCACTTCCGGATAGGCCAGCGCATAGTGCGTCACCAGCGTGGCGATGTGCCCCAGCTCGGTGGATTCGCTCTTGAGGAATTTCTTGCGCGCCGGAATGTTGGCGAACAGGCCGGCCACCGTGATCGCCGTTCCCTTGGGCAGCCCCGCCGCCTCCACCTTCTGCAGCTTGCCCGCCCGCACCGTCACCCGCGTGCCTTCGCCCGCCGCCGGCGCGGTCTCCAGCGTCAAGTGGCTCACCGCCGCCATCGCCGGCAGCGCCTCGCCCCGGAACCCCAGCGTCGCGATCGCGCTCAGCGACTCCACGTCGTGCAGCTTGCTGGTGGCGTGGCGCTCGAGCGAGAGCAGCGCGTCGTCCCGCACCATCCCGCACCCGTCGTCGGTCACCCGGATGCGGCTCTTGCCGCCCGCCTCGATCTCCAGCCGCACGCTGCGCGCGCCCGCGTCCAGCGCGTTCTCCAGCAGCTCCTTCACCACCGACGCCGGCCGCTCCACCACCTCGCCCGCGGCGATCTTGTTGGCCACCGCGTCGGGGAGCACGCGAATCATACGCGAGAGTCTCTCACATCCCGGGCACGCGCAGCCCCAGTTCCTTGAGCTGCGCCGCCGCCACCGGCGTCGGCGCGTCCACCATCAAATCCACCGCCCGCGCCGTCTTCGGAAACGCGATCACCTCGCGGATCGAACTCGCCCCCGCCAGCAGCATCACCAGCCGGTCCAGCCCCAGCGCGATCCCGCCGTGCGGCGGCGTGCCGTACTGCAGCGCCTCCAGGAAGAACCCGAACCGCGCCTTCGCCTCCTCCGGCCCCATCCCCAGCAGTTCGAAAATCTTCGCCTGCACTTCCGCCCGGTGGATGCGCACGCTCCCCGAGCCCAGCTCGATCCCGTTCAGCACCACGTCGTACGCCCTCGCCTTCACCGCCCCCGGATCGCGCTCCAGCCCCGCCACATCCTCCTCGCGCGGCGACGTGAACGGATGGTGCGACGCCGCCCAGCGCCTTTCCGTCTCGTCCCACTCGAACATCGGAAACTCCGTCACCCACAAAAACCGCAGCGCGCCCGCTCCGAACCGCCCGTGCCGCTCCGCGAAGCGCTGCCCCAGCGCCAGCCGCAGCGCCCCCGCGTGCGTCTGCACCGCGCGCACCGCCGCCCGCGCCTCCGCCGGCGACGCCGCCGCCTCGCCCGCGCCGGTCTCCGCCACCGCGCCTATCCCCGCAGCCGCGCCCACCAACGCCAGCAGGTCGCCCTCCTCCGCTCCCGACGCCTGCCGCATCGCCGCCGCCGGCCCGGGGAAATTCCTGGCGACGCGCGCGAAGTCCTCGAACAACCGCACCGGCCGCCCCTCCGCCAGCGGGCGCAGCTCGTCCCGCTCCCGCCGCGACAGCTCGCCCACGTTCGGGATCCGGATCAGCAGCAGCGGCATCCCCTCCGCCAGCTTCAACTGCTCCCGCGCCGCCGCCGGCAGCAGCCCGCCCACCTCCGTCATCGGCGGCAGCCGCAAATCCGGCTTGTCGCTGCCGTACTTCGCCATCGCCTCGTCCCAGCTCATGCGCGGAAACGGCAGCGCGATCTCCCGCCCCGCCGCCGCGCAGGCATCGCGCAGCACCCCCTCGATGATCCCGAACAGCGTGTCCTGGTCGGGAAAGCTCATCTCCACGTCGATCTGCGTGAACTCCGGCTGCCGGTCCGCGCGCAGGTCCTCGTCCCGGAAACAGCGCACGATCTGGAAGTACCGGTCCGCCCCGCCGATCATCAACAACTGCTTGAACAATTGCGGCGATTGCGGCAGCGCGTAAAAGCTTCCCAAATACACCCGGCTCGGCACCAGGTAGTCGCGCGCCCCCTCCGGCGTGCTCCGCGTCAGAAACGGCGTCTCCACTTCCAGAAAGCCCTGCGCATCGAACGCGTTGCGGATCGCGTTCACCACCTTGTGCCGCAGCCGCAGGTTGGCCTGCATCCCGGGATGGCGCAGGTCGAGATAGCGGTACTTCAGCCGCGCCTCTTCGCTCACCGTGTCCGCCGCCTCCTCGGTCAGCGGAAACGGCGGCGTCCGCGCCGTATTCAGCACCTCGAGCGCCGTCGCCACCACCTCGACCTCGCCCGTCGCCAGCGCCGGGTTCACCGTCGCCGCGTCGCGCCGCACCACTTCGCCCCCCACCGCCACCACGTACTCCGACCGCAGCTCCGCCGCCCGCGCGTGCAGCCCGGCGTCGCGCTCCTGGTTGAAGACGATCTGGCACACCCCTTCCCGGTCGCGCAGGTCCACGAACAGCAGCGCCCCCAGGTCCCGCCGCCGGTGCACCCACCCCTGCAGCACCACCCGCCGCCCCACGTCACCGGCGCGCAACGCGCCGCAGTACCCCGTCCGCCGCTGCAGCTCCGCCGCGCTCATGCCTCGCCCCCCGGCGCTCCGTAATCCGGCGGCCGCGGTTCACCATCCGGCGGCCGCCGCCGCATCAGCTCCTGCCGGAACCGGATCTCGTTCCTGCCCCAATGCGCCAGCACCCCCGTCATCACCAGTTGCGGCACCAGGAATAGCGACAGGTAGAACAGCGAATTCAGCGAGAGGATCGCCCACCAGCCCCAGCGTCCGTTCGAGAACCGCACCTTCTGGTCCTTGGAAATGTAGGCCCAGCGCGGCCGCAGGATCAATAAGCTGAAGCGCAGGTTGAGGAAAAACAGCGCGATCCCGCCCACCAGGTTCACCATCTGCAGCAGGAACTGCTGCTCCCCGGTCAGCGGCTTCATCCGCGCCATCGCCTCGCTCACCGTCTGTGCCGGCGCGCCGGCGAACACCGACGGTTCCATGCTGATCAGCAGGATCAGCGTCGCCGCCACCACCACGCCCCACACCAGCAGCGTGCCCAGAATGTAGCTGCGCCGCTCGCTCCGCAGTTGCGCGATCGGATCGGTCGCCGGCGCCGCCGTCATGCCTTCCCTCCCGCGCCCAGCCGCGCCGCCACCTCGGCCTCCGCCAGCTTCACCTGCTCGCCGCTCACCAATTCCTTCCAGGCCACCCGCCGCTCCTTCACCTCGTCGGCGCCCAGCAGCAGCGCCGCCGCCGCGCCCAGCTTGGCCGCCAGCTCCAGCGAGCGCCCGATCTTGCGGTCCGGCGGCGCCACTTCCAGCCGCGCCCCCAGCCGCCGCAGCCGCTCCGCCAGCGCCAGCGCCGCCGGCAGCTCCGCCGCCGTGATCGGCACCACCAGCGCCCGCGGCCCCGGCGGCTTGCCCGCCCCGCCCGCCGCCGCCTGCATCGCGATCACGA
>JAKAOE010000037.1 GCA_021823305.1 Acidobacteriota bacterium | reverse complement strand
GCTGCTGCAGAAGGTGCAGCGGCTGCTGGCCGAAGCGACGAAAGCGGAGACGCGGTGAGCAGCTATCCGCCTGGGCTGCCGGCGGCGCCGGAATCGGAGCGGCGGTGGCGGCGCTTCAGCCTGTACAGCGGGCTGGGGTGCGCGCTGTTCGCGGCGGCGTCGCTGGGGGCGGCGGCGGCGGGATGGCTGCTGCGGCCGGCGGGGACAAACTGGACGTGGCTGGTGCCGGCGACGGCGATGAGCCTGATGCTGGCGGCGGTGGTGGTGGTCCTGGCGCCCTACCGGGCGGCGGCGGCGCGGCGGATGGCGGCGGTGACGTTGTACTGGAGCGGCTGCGTGCTGGCGCAGCGGCTGCTGACGGCGGGCGGGCCCTGGCTGAGCCGGATTTCGCCGGCGATGGTGATGGCGATCGTGCTGGCGGCGGGGGCGCAGCTGCCGGAGCGGCGGCGGCCGGTGGCGATCGCGATGCTGCTGCTGACCGGGTTCGCCGGACTGGTGGTGGTGATCGAGAAGCTGCTGTCGGCGGCGCCTTGGGCGCCGCTGGGGCCGCACACGCGCTTCATGAACCCCTCGGTGGGGCTGGTGCTGCTGGCGCTGAGCGCGGGCTGGCTGGCGGCGGAGCCGCGGCAGCGCCCGGCGTCGTTTTTCCGCGAACCGGGCTCGGCGGGCTGGCTGATGCGGCGCCTGGTGCCGGTGGTGCTGGTGTTTCCGTTCCTGCTGTCGTGGTTCCACGCCAGCCAGCACGATCCGGTCGCGAGCTGGGCGGCGTCGCTGGTCTTCGTGGTGCTGAGCTTCATGGTCTTCCTGACGCTGGTGTGGAAGGCGGCGACGGCGCTGGACCGGCTGGACGTGAGCCGCGCCGACCTGCAGGCCTACGCGCACGAGATCAGCGACCTGTACCACCACGCCCCCTGCGGCTACCACTCGCTGGACGCGGATGGGCGGTTCGTGAAGATCAACGACACCGAGCTGAGCTGGCTGGGGTACCGGCGGGAGGAGATCGAGCGCATGGCGTTCAAGGATCTGCTCACGCCGGAGAGCCGGAAGGAATTCGACCGGCACTTCGCGGCGCTGCAGGAGAACGGGTCGGTGCAGGACCTGGAGTTGGAGCTGCGGCGCAAGGACGGCTCGCTGCTGCCGGTGGTGGTGAACTCGACCGCGATCCGCGACTTCCAGGGGCGGTTCCTGCGCACCCGCTCGACCCTGTTCGACGCCACCCAGCGCAAACAGGCGGAAGCGGCGCTGCGCATGTCGGAGGAGCGCCTGCGGCTGGTGCTGGACTCGACCGGGGAGGGCATCTACGCGCTCGACCCGGAAGGCAAGTGCACGCTGTGCAACCCGGCGGCGGTGCGGCTGCTGGGCTACGCCAGCGCGGAGGAGCTGCTGGAGCGTCCGCTGCACGAGTTGATCCACCACTCGCACGCCGACGGCGCGCCGTATCCGGCGGAGGCGTGCCGCAGCATGCAGGCGGCGCGGCAAGGGGTGGGGGTAGAGGTGGACGACGAGGTGTTCTGGCGCAAGGACGGCAGCAGCCTGCCGGTGGAGTACCGCAGCTACCCGGTGATGCACAACCAGCAGCCGGTGGGGCTGGTGGTGAGCTTCAGCGACGTGACCCAGCGGCGTAGCCTGGAGCAGCAGATCCGGCAGGCGCAGAAGATGGAGGCGGTGGGGCGGCTGGCGGCGGGCATCGCGCACGACTTCAACAACCTGCTGACGGTGATCAACGGCTACTCGGAAATGCTGCTGGAGGCGGAGCTGGACCCGGACGCGCAGGACAAGCTGCGCAGCGTGCGGGCGGCGGGCGACCGGGCGGCGATGCTGACCCACCAGTTGCTGGCGTTCAGCCGGCAGCAGGTGCTGCAGCCGCGGGTGCTGGACCTGAACGCGGTGGTGCGCTCGCTGGAGCCGCTGCTGCGGCGCTCGATCGGGGAGGACATCGAACTCACCTGCACCCTGGCGGCGGACCTGCAGCCGGTGCAGGCCGACCCGAGCCAGATTGACCAGGTGCTGATGAACCTGGTGGTGAACGCGCGCGACGCGATGCCGGACGGCGGGCGGCTGGAGATCGAGACCGGGAACGCGGAGCTGGACGAGACCTTCGTGAAACTGCACGCCGGACTGGCGCCGGGGCGGTATGCGCAGTTGCGGGTGCGGGACAGCGGCACCGGGATGCGCCCGGAGACGCAGTCGCACATCTTCGAGCCCTTCTTCACCACCAAGCCGCAGGGCAAGGGCACCGGCCTGGGGTTGCCGACGGTGTTCGGGATCGCGCGCCAGAGCGGGGGCACGGTGCTGGTGGATTCGGAGTGGGGGCGGGGGACGACGATGGAGGTCTACCTGCCGGTGTTCCAGGGCGCGGCCAAGCTGGCCCCGATCGTGTTGCCGGCGGCGGCGGGGGAGCGGGCGGCGGGAGGCGGGGAGACGGTGCTGGTGGTGGAAGACGAGCACGACCTGCGGCGGCTGCTGCTGGAGGTGCTGCGCGGTCGCGGGTACACTGTGCTGGAGGCGAGCCGGCCGGAACAGGCGCTGGAGCTGAGCCAGCAGTATCCGGGGCAGATCGACCTGCTGGTGACCGACGTGGTGATGCCGAACATGAACGGGCCGGCGCTGGCGGGGAAGCTGCAGCAGCAGCGGCCGGGGCTGCCGGTGCTGTTCATCTCCGGTTATTCTGAGCCGGCGCAGGCGCCGCGCCCGTTCTTGAAAAAGCCGTTTCCGCCGGAGGCGCTGGCGCAGGCGGTGCGGGCGCTGCTCGACCTCGAGCCCGGGCGCAGGCCGGGACCGGAGCGCGCCACGGAGGAGGAAGGCCGCCATGCCGGAGCCGCGCGGGCGTCTGCTGATCGTTGACGACGACGAGCAGGTGCGGGAGACGCTCTCCGACCTGCTGCAGGAGGCGGGCTTCGCCTGCGCCACGGCGCGCGACGGCCTGGAGGCGGTGCAGCGGCTGCGCCAGACGGGCGCGCCGGACGTGATCCTGCTGGATGTGAACATGCCGGGCATGGACGGGGTGGAGTTCTTGCGCCTGGCGCGCGAGCAGGTGGGGCCGGCGTTCGGGGTGATCGCGATGTCGGGCGCGGCGGGCGGAGCGGCGGGGCGGCGGCTGAAGCAGCAGGTGCAGAACTACGGCGCGCTGACGCTGATCGAGAAGCCGATTGACGTGCCGCGGCTGCTGCAGCTGCTCGCGATCCAGATGGACCACCGCAAAACGCGGGACGGGCTGCGGGGGTAGACGAGCTGCTATTAGCTTTCCGCAGCGGTTCGGCAAGGCGAGCGCGGCGCCGGAGGCGACGGAGGAGATCGGGGAGTTTCTGCGGAGGTACGCGCTGGAGGCGGCGAGGTAGCGCGCCTTGCCGTGAGGGCCGCTTACATCCTATAGTTCCACGCATGCACAACTTGGGGCTGGCGGTGGCGGTGTTCGCGGTGGCGGGGGTGGCCGTGGGGCAGGCCAAGCCGGGGGCTTTGCCGGGGCGGAAGCAAGCGCGCTCGATGGTGATCACGAAGCTGGGAATCGTGGCGGCGTCGCAGACGCTGGCGGCGCAGGCGGGGGCGCAGATTCTGGCCGAGGGCGGCTCGGCGGCGGACGCGGCGATCGCGGCCAACGCGACGCTGGGCGTGGTCGAGCCGATGATGAACGGCATGGGCGGCGACCTGTTCACCATCGAGTACGACGCCAAGACGGGCAAGCTCACCGGGCTGAACTCGAGCGGCTGGGCGCCGGAGAAGCTGACGCCGGCGTTTTTGCGCGCCAAGGGATACACGCGCATGCCGCAGTACGGCATCTACTCGGTGACCGTGCCGGGGGCGGTGGCCGGGTGGTGGGCGATGCACCAGCGCTTCGGCAAGCTGCCCTGGGCGGCGCTGTTTCAGCCGGCGATCTATTACGCCACGCACGGCTACCCGGTGACGGAGTGGATCTCGGGGCAATGGGCGCGGCAGTTGAAGAAGCTGCAGTCGGACGTGAACGGCCGGAAGGTGTTTCTGATCGATGGCAAGACGCCGAAGATCGGGCAGGTGTTCCGCAACCCGCGCTACGCGGCGGCGCTGGAACTGGTGGCGGCCCGGGGGCCGGATGCGTTTTACAAGGGGCCGATCGCGAGGGCGATCCTGGCGACCTCGAACCGGCTGGGCGGGGTGATGACGGCGGCGGATTTGGCGGATTTCAAGCCGGAGTGGGTGACGCCGATCTCGACCACCTACAAAGGCTGGACGGTGTACGAACTGCCGCCGAACACGCAGGGGATGGCGGCGCTGGAGATGCTCAACATCTTCGAGCACTATCCGCTGGCGCAATGGGGCTTCGCCGATCCGCGCACGTTCTACGTCAAGACCGAGGCGCAGAAGCTGGCCTACGCGGACCTGCGGCGCTGGGACGGCGACCCGCGCATGGCGAACATTCCGACCGGAGGAATCATCTCGAAGGCCTACGGGGCGGAGCGGGCGAAGCTGATCAACTTCAGCAAGGCGATGTGCGCGGCGCCGTCGGGCGATCCGCGCAAGTTCAACGGCGACACGGTGTACCTCACCGCGGTGGACGCGGAGGGAAACATCGTGAGCCAGATCCAGAGCCTGTACCAGGAGTTCGGCTCGGGGGTGGTGGTGGACCACTACGGGATCATGCTGCAGGACCGCGGGGCGCTGTTCGTGCTGCAGCCGGGGCATCCCGACGAGCTGGCGCCGCACAAGCGGCCGTTCCACACGCTGATGCCGGGCTTCATGCAGAAGGGCGACGCGCATATCGGCTTCGGGATCATGGGCGGGCTGAACCAGGCGCAGGCGCACGCGCAGTACGTGAGCGACATCGCCGACTACGGGATGAACATCCAAGCGGCGATGGAAGCGCCGCGGTTCGACAACCCGAGCTTCAGCGGCTGCCGCTTCTTCATCGAGGACCGGGTGCCGAAGAAGGTGCGCGATTACCTGGCGGCGCGCGGCGACAAGATCGTGCTGACCAACGATTACTCGGACATCATGGGCGGCGGTCAGGCGGTGCTCTACAACTCCAAGACCGGCGTGAAGTTCGGCGCCAGCGATCCGCGCAAGGACGGCGAGGCCATCCCGCAGCCGCCGCCGCTGCCGAAGCGCCAATAGAGTGGCTCGGCCACCTTTTGCTTGCGCCGCCCTCCCGCTGGTCGGGCTGTGGCCGTGCTTCGATCCCCGGCAACGGACGCCCACTGGCGCTCAGGGCGTCTCCAAGTTGCCGCGTCCTGCACGCTCAGGTTAGGCGGTTTGGGCCTCCGCCGGGGCGGGGGCTTCGTGGGGAAGGACGTCGCCGGGGCGGGCGAGGGTGACGTAGAGGGTGGGCAGAAGGAAGAGGCTGATCAGCAGGGCGAGCATCAAGCCGCCAACGATGGCGATGGCGAAGGGGCGTTGAGCGTCGGAGCCGATGGCGTGGGACAGGGCGGCAGGGAGCAGGCCGAGGATGTCCACCAGCATGGCCATCAGGATGGGGCGGAGACGGACGCGGGCGGCTTCGGCGGCGGCGTTTTCGATGGAGGCGCCGCGGGCGCGCAACTGGTTCATGTACTCGACCAGGATCATGCCGATCTGGATGGAGACGCCGAAGAGGGCGAGCATGCCGACGCCGCTGGAGACGCTGAAGTAGGTGTGGGTAGCCCAGAGCGCGAGCAGGCCGCCGAGCGGGGCGAGGGCGACGTCGAGCAGGATGACCATGACCCACTTGAAGGAATTGAAGGCGAGGTAGAGCAGCAGGGCGATGGCGAGCACGGTGAGCGGAACGATCTCGACCAGCTTGCGGTCGGCCTGGACTTCGTTCTTGTATTCGCCGGCCCAGCGCACGAAGTAGCCGGTGGGTAGCCGCACCTGGCGCTGCACGACCTGCTCGGCTTGGGCCACAGCGGCGCCGAGGGAGCGGCCGCGGACGCTGAACTTGATGGGGATGAAGGGCTCGCCGTGTTCGCGATAGATGGTGGATTCGCCCGCCTGGATGGTGATATGGCAAAGTTGGCCGAGCGAGACACGGGCGCCGGCGGGGGAGAGGATGCGGATGGCGGCAATGTCGGCCACCGAGGAGCGGAAACGGCGCTGGTAGCGCACCGCCAAGGGAAAGTGCATCTGGCCGCGGAGCACCTGGGTGACGATGCGGCCGCCGACGGCGCCCGCGACGGCGCGCTGAATTCGGCTCACGCTGATACCGAAACGGCTGGCCTGGGCGCGGCTGACGCGGATATTGACGTTGGGCTGGCCGGTGACGGGGAAGATGCCGGTATTGACGATGCCGGGAACCGATTTGAGGGCGGCTTGGACTTTGGCGGCGTTGGCCTGCAGGACGGCGAGGTCGGGGCCGTAAACCTTGACGGCGTTGTCGCCGGAGACGCCGCTGACGGCGGCGTACAGATTATCCTCGATCGGTTGGGAAAAGTTCCACACGGCGTAGGGGACGGCGCGTCGGAGGCGGCGATTCATGGCGGCGACCAAAGCTTTGCGATCGGCGGAGCGATAGGGCTGCGGCCAGTCGGCCTGGGGCTTGAGCACGACGCCGTACTGGGTACTGAAGAAGCCGGAAGGGGCGGTGCCATCGTCCGGGCGCCCGTCCTGGCTGACCACCGTCGTCACTTCCGGGTACGACGCCAGGATCAGGCGCACCTTCTGCGCCACCTCCGCGCCCAGCGTCGGCCCGGTGCTGCGGGGGAGCACGCCGCGCACCCAGATGGCGCCTTCGTTCAAGTTGGGCAGGAACTCCGATCCGAGCACCCCGCTGGCGCCGATCGCGAGCATGGCGAGGAACAGGACGGCGGAACAGCCGAGGACGGTGCGGCGATGCCGTAGGCACCAACCCAGGCCTCGGACGTACAGGTGCTCCAAGCCCCGCGTGAGCGGGTTGGGGCGCTCGCGCAGGCCGGGGCCGAAGAGATAGCTACAGAGCACGGGCGCCAGAACGAGAGCGAAGAGGAGGGACCCGAGCAGGGCGAAGGCGGTGGTCCAGGCCATCGGCGAGAACAACTTCCCGGAGACGCCGGGCAGGGTGAAGATGGGCAAATAGGCAACGACGATGAGGACGATGGCGAAAAACACCGGGCGCTGAATCTCGTGGGCGGCAAAGCTGATGATTTCGGCTCTGGAACGGCCAGGGCGGCGGGCCTCGGTCATTTTGCGGAAGATGTTTTCGACCATCATCACCGCGCCGTCGACGACCATGCCGAAGTCGAGTGCGCCAAGCGAGAGCAGGTTGGCGGGGATGTGGCGGGCGTCGAGACAGGTGAAGGCGAAGAGGAGAGAGAACGGGATGGTCGCGGCGACGATGAAGGCGGTGCGCAGATTGCCGAGGAAGAGGAAGAGCACGACGGTGACCAGAAGGAAGCCGATGGCGAGGTTGCGCAACACGGTGCGGGTGGTGAGATGGATCAGGTCGAGGCGGTTGAGGTAAGGGACGATCTTGACGCCGGGCGGGAGCACGCCGTGGTTGAGCTTGTGGACCTCGGCGGTGACACCTTGCAGAGTGGTCTCAGTCTGGGCACCCTTTTGCAGGAGCACGACGCCCTCGACCACGTCGTTATCGTCGACGATGGCGCCATCGGCTTTGCGCACGGCCTTGCCGATCTGGCCCAGGCGGACCAGGTGGCCCTCGACGACGCGGCCCACGTCGCGCACGTAGACGGGAGTGCCGTTGACCTCCTTGAGGAACACGTCGCCGATGTCGCGGGTGTCGCGCAAGAGTCCGATTGAGCGCACGTCGTACATCTGCAGCCCGTGCTGGATGAAGCCGCCCCCGGCGTTCTGGTTGTTGGCTTTGAGGGCGCGCTCGACCTGGCCGATGGTGAGGTCGTATTCGATGAGCTTGTTGGGGTCGAGCTCGACCTGGTATTCGCGCGTCAGTCCGCCGAAGCTGGAATCGCCGACGACGCCGGGCACCGATTTCAAGTGGCGGCTGATCACCCAATCCTGCAGCGCCTTCAATTGCATCAGGTCGTACTTGGGATTGGTGCTGCGCAGCGTGTACCAGTAAATCTGCCCCACGGGGCTGTAGTCCGGCCCCAGCGCGGGCTTGATGCCGCCCGGCAGCGCCACGTTGGCAAGCCGCTCCAGCACCTGCTCGCGATTCCAGAGATCGTTGGAGCTGTCGCTGAAGGTCATGGTGACGACCGACAGACCGAAGATGGTGTGGGAGCGCATCGCGGTCATGTTGCGGATGCCGTACATGGCGGTCTCGACGGGCACGCTGATCTGCTCGGCCACTTCCTGCGCCGCGTGTCCCGGCCATTGCGTGATCACCTGCACCCACTGGGGCGCGATGTCGGGATAGGCCTCGATCGGCAGACGGTAGAAGGAGATCAGGCCCCAGACGAGCAGCACGACACCGAGGGCGAGGACGAGGAAGCGCTGCCGGAGGGCGGTATCGACGAGCTTTTGAATCATGGCTTTCCCCCGGAAGCGCGCATGAACATGGCCGTCATTGGCTCTGGGCGGCGGCGGCGGCGAAGGTCATGGCGTTCGCCACCACGCGCTGGCCGGCGTTCAAGCCGCGGGTGACGCCCTCCCAGCCGGGTACGTCCACGGTGCCGACGCTGACCGGGATGCGGCGATACTGGCCCGGCTTGACCGGACGGAAGACCCAGTATCGGTTGTGCAATTCAAAGAGCGCGGTCACGGGCACGAGAATGTGGCGCGAGGGGCGGGTGGAGGTGAAGCGCGCGGTGGCGAACATGCCGGGCATGAGCAGGCCGCGGGGGTTGTTTAAGACCACGCGCACGGTGGCGGTGCGGGTGGCGGCGTTGAGGATGCGGGAGATGTTGATGATGCGGCCCTGGAGTTTGAGGTTGGGATAGGCGGCGAGCTTAAGATGCGCCGCATCGCCGACGCGCACGCGCGAAAGCTGGTTCTCGTAGATGCTGCACAGCACCCAGACGCGGGAGAGGTCGGCGATGCGGAAGAGGTAGGTGTTCTCCACGGCTTCGCCGCGCGAGATGTTCTGTTTGATGATGGTGCCGCCGATGGGGGCGCGCACCTCGACCAGGGCGGAGGGGGAGGCGGGCGAGCCGTCCAGCAGGCGGATCTGGCTGGCGGCGGCGGTGACCTCGATGCGGGCGCGCTGATCGGCGAACTGGGCGGTTTCGACGGCGGCACGCGGGGCAGCGCCGTGCTGGTAGAGCTTATGCTCGCGGTTCAACTGCTTATCGTCGAGCGCCTCCTCGGCTTTGGCGGTCTGGTAGGCGCTAATCGCCTTGGCCAGGTCGGGACTATCGACCACGGCGAGCAACTGGCCGCGGCTCACCTTCTGACCGAGTTCGACCGGCACGCGCACGGCGAAGCCGTTGGCGAGAGAGTAGACGGTGACCGTGCGGCTGACGTCGGAGGCGACCGAGCCCGGGGCGGAAAAGTGGTGGGCGATCTCGACCGCGCGGGCGTGGGCGATCTTGAAGTGGGCCGCGGTCGCGGGGTTGAGGCGGATGACGGCGCCGGAGGTGGACTCCTCGACGATGCGGGGCGGAGGCGCGGGGTGGGCGGCCTGGCGGGCGGCGACGGGCTTGGCGGCGCCGCAGGCGGCGGCAGCCAGGACGGTGGCGAGGGGAAGCGCCAAGCGAACGAGGGGCGCGAGGCGGAGGGTCATGGCAGGCTCCGGGCGGCGACAGCGGTGGCGAGTTGGGCGCGGGCGATCATGGCGACGGCGAGCGCTTGGCGGTAGGCGAGCTCGACGCTGCGGTAGCTGCGCTCGGCGTCGAGGAAATCGAGCAGGCTGGCGGCGCCGTGGCGGTAGGCGTACTGGCTGGTGG
>JAKAOE010000036.1 GCA_021823305.1 Acidobacteriota bacterium | reverse complement strand
CATAGGAAAAGTGTTCGCCGCCGCTGGTCAGCACCCAGGCGTCGAAGTCTTCGTCCGTGGTTCCCGCCAGCGCTTCCTGCACCAACGCCACGGTCTCGGCGCCGATCACGTGGTTGCGGTTGTGCAACTCCAGGCATCCTACGCCCCCGTCCAGCTCCAGCACCGAGCACGACGCGTTGCCCCGCCGCCGGCTGCCCAGCCGGCGCTCGCGGATCCGTCCTTGCTGCACCAGGTCGCGCAGTGCGAACGGGCCGAATTTCCAGTTGTAACCCCACTGCATCGCCCGGTCGATGGCCGCCGGATCGTCGCTGATCTCTCCCAGCCGCCGTTCGCAATAGGTGAACAGCTCGCGCACCGCGCGCGCCAGGAACGGGCTTTGCTTCACCGCCGTTGCCAGGTCCTCGAACGGCAGCCGCACCTTGGTGCGCGGATGGTAGCGCAGCGTCCTCACGTCGATCGCCAGGATCGTGTCGCCCTCACGCTTGTAGAATCCTTGGCCCGTCTTTTCACCCAGCCATCTCCGCTGCACCATCTCGTCCAGGTATGCCGGCGCCTGGAAGAGGTCGCGGCATTCATCCTCCGGCAGGCGTTCCCGTGTGTTCCGCACCACCTGCAGCAGCGTGTCCAGCCCGATCATGTCCAGCGTCCGGAACGTCGCCGACTTCGGCCAACCCAGGATCGGCCCGGTGAGCGCGTCCACCTCCTCCACGCTCAGCTCGAACCGCTCCATCAGTTGGAGCGTGTTCATCAGCGCGAACAGGCCGATCCGGTTGGCGATGAAGTTGGGCGTGTCGCGCGCCTCGACCACGCCTTTGCCCAGCAGCACCTCCAGCTCCGCGCTCAGCCAGCGCCGGGCGGCCGCATCGGTGGCCGGCCCGGGGATGATCTCCACCAGCCGCATGTACCGCGGCGGGTTGAAAAAATGCGTTCCCAGCCAGCGCGCTTGCACGTCCGCCGGCAGTTCGGCGCCGACTTCGCGCACCGGCAGCCCGCTGGTGTTGGTCGTCAGCAGCGTGTGGGCCCCCAGCCGCGGCGCCACCTGCCGCAGCAGCGCCCGCTTCGCCGCCAGGTCTTCCACGATCGCTTCCAGCACCCAGTCCGCTTGCTGCAGCGCCGCCGCGCCCTCGTCGAAGCTGCCGGTGCGGATCCGCGCCGCCGTCTCCGGCAGGAAGAACGCCGCCGGCCGCCCCTGCCGCGCCGCCAGCAGACCCGCCTCCGCCTGCGCCCGCGTCTGGTCGAGCAGCGTGACCTCCAGGCCGTGGTTGGCGCAATGCGCCGCCACGCGCGCGCCCATCGTCCCCGCCCCCAGCACCACGCAACCTGCCAACCGTCTGCCCATGCTCACCTGCGGTTCGAGTAGGCGATCAACTCGTCCAACTTGGCGTGCGCCGCGCCCGAATCCAGCGCCGCTTCCGCCCTCCGCAGGCCGTCGGCGAGGTCGCCCGCGCCTCCGCCCGCCACCAGCGCCGCCGCCGCGTTCAGCGCCACCGCGTCGCGGTACGCTCCGCGCTCGCCCGCCAGCACCCGCCGCATCCCCGCCACCGCCGCCTCCCGGTCGGCGCAGGCCAGTTCGTCCGCGGCGGCCCGCCGCAGCCCCAGCTCACGCGCGTCCAGCGTCAGCCGCCGGATGGCGTGCGGCGTCACTTCGGCGTACTCGTTGATCTCCGTGGTCGTGAATTCGCCGACCCCGTCCCGGCTGTGCACCACGAAGCTGTGCCGCGTCCCCAGCTGTTGCAGCGCCGCCGCCATCGTCTCCACCAGCGCCGCCGACGGTACACCGACCACCTGCGCCTCGGCGCCGGCCGGGTTGGTGAGCGGGCCCAGCAGGTTGAAGATGGTGCGCGCCCGCAGTGCCCGGCGCGCCGGCATCACCCGCCGTGTGGCCGGATGCAGGAGCGGCGCGAACAGGAATCCCCACCCTACCGCCTCCAGCAGCTCGCCCAGCCGCTCCGCCGGATATGCCAGGTTCACGCCCAGCGCCTCCAGCACGTCGGCCGATCCGCACGGACTGGTGCTGCTGCGGTTGCCGTGCTTGGCCACCGCGAGGCCCGCCCCGGCGGCCGTCACCGCCGCCGCCGTGGATACGTTGTATACCTTGCGCGCGTTTCCGCCCGTGCCGCAGGTGTCCGTCCACCGCCGTCCGCCGCCGTTCAACCCGATGTTCACCGCCGCCGCCCGCATCGCTTCCGCGAACCCGACGATCTCGTCCACCGTCTCGCCCTTCATCGCCAGCGCGGCGAGCAGCGCTCCGATGGCGATGTCGCGGCCGCCGCCGTCCTCCGCCTCGCCCTCCAGGATTCCGCTCAGCACGCCGCGCGCCTCGGCGCGGCTCAGGTCCCGCCGCTTGAGTACCTGTTGCAGCGCGTCGTGGAGCGGGTCGCTCATGCCGGTCGGTCCGCCCCGGTCAGGCTCCGCATGTCGATCACGAAGCGGTACTTTACGTCGCTGCGCGCCAGCCGGTCCAGCGCCTCGTTCACCTCTTGCATGCGGATCGTCTCCACCTCGCTGGTGATGCCCCTCGCCGCGCAAAACTGGAGCATCTCCTGCGTCTCCGCGATCCCGCCGATCAGCGAGCCCGCCAGCGTCCGCCGCCCCACGATCAGCGGAAACGCCGCCACCGGCAGCGGCTGGTTCGGCGCCCCCACCAGCACCAGCGCCCCGTCGCGCCGCAGCAGCGTCAGGTAGGCGTTCACGTCGTGCGGCGCCGAGATCGTGTCCAGCAGGATGTCCAGCCGCTTCTGGTGCGCCGCCATCGCCGTGCTGTCGTCGCTCAGCACCGCCGCGTCCGCCCCCAACCGCCGCGCTTCGCTTGCCTTGGCCGCCGAACGCGTAAACAGCGTCACCTCCGCGCCCATCGCGTGCGCCAGTTGAATCGCCATGTGGCCCAACCCGCCCAGCCCGGCTACCCCGACCTTCGACCCCCGGCCCACGTTCCAGTGGCGCAGCGGCGAATAGGTGGTGATGCCGGCGCACAGCAGCGGCGCCGCGCCGGCCAGTTTCTCCTCCGGGTGTGTCACCCGCAGCACGAACGCTTCGTCCACCACGATGGCGCCCGAATACCCGCCGTAGGTGATGTTCCCCTGCTGGTCGCGCGCGTTGTAGGTCAGCGTGCTGCCGTTCTCGCAGAACTGCTCCAGGCCGGCGCGGCAGCTCGCGCAGGTGCGGCAGGAGTCCACCATGCAGCCCACGCCCACCGTATCGCCGGGCTTGAACCTCTTGACCTCGGCTCCCGTCTCCGTCACCTTGCCCACGATTTCGTGTCCTGCGACCATGGGAAACATCGCCTGGCCCCACTCATCCCGCAACTGGTGCAAGTCCGAGTGGCAGATGCCGCAGTACTGGATCCGGACCGCCACGTCGCGCGCTCCCGGCCGCCGGCGCTCGATGGTCCACGGCTCCAGCCGCGCGCCCGGTCCCGTCGCCGCATAACTCAGGGTAGGGAAGTGTCCGTTCGTTGTTTGGTTCATGCCCGCGCCTTTCGCGGGGGCCGCGCCCTTTGCCTGCGGGCAAAACATGCGCGGGAGGTCCGCAAAACTCCGGAGGGGGCGAGCGTCTCAGCGAGCCCGCCCCCGGGAAGCGAGGTGGCGCGGCCTCGGCCAGGCGCAGCGCCGGGTTGGGGCCACTGGGGCCCCGGCCCGGCGCGAGCACAAGCGGGACGCGCGGCGTAGCCGCGCTGGGGCCCGCGCCAGTCAACGTTGGGCGGCGTCCGGCCGCCGGTGGATCCTTGGTCCGCGAAGATGGTGATCTGCGTCGCTTGCGGGTCCACCGCCATCGCCGGCACCTGTTCCGCCGCCGCCGCGCGTTCCGCCAGTTGCTCCACCGCCCACGCCTTCTGCGCTCCGGTCACCACAAACCACACCTGCGCGGCGGCGTTGATCAGCCTGGGGGTGAATGTCACGCGGCCATGCGGGTGCGCCGGCGACCCTTCCACCGCCCGCACCAGCAGGTCGTTGTCTTCGTGGGGATTGCGCCCCGGCAGCAGCGAGCCGGTATGCCCGTCCGCCCCCAGCCCAAGGATCACCAGCGAAAATCGTGGCACGCCACCCGGTCCCGGCGCGACGTGCCGCTGGATCTCGGTCGCATAGGCTGCTGCGCAGGCCGCCGGCGCCAGGTAGGTCGGCGCCGGATGTGTGCGCGTCTCCGGCGTTCGCGTCGGCCGCAGCAGGTGGTCCGCCGCCAGTTTGAAGTTGCTGTCCGGATGGTCGGGCGGTACCAGCCGCTCGTCGCTCCAGTAGAACTCAAACTGTGGCTGCACCCCGCGCGCCGCCCAGGCATCGTAAAACACCGCCGCCGAGCTCCCTCCGGTTAGCGCCACCGCGCACACGCCCGGCGCCGCACGCCCCGTCTCTTCGATGCGCCGGCAGAATTCCGCCGTCAGCTCCGTCAGCGTCGGGCGCGTGACCCACTCCAGCATGGCTACTGCTCGCCCTCTTTCTTCACCGCGTGCCCGCCGAATTCGTTCCGCAGCGCCGCCACGACCTTGGCGCTGAAGGATTCCCGCTGTCGCGAGCGCAGCCGCGCCAGCAGCGACAAGGTGAGCACCGGCGTCGGCACGTTCTCCTCCAGCGCCGTCTGCACCGTCCAGCGCCCTTCGCCCGAGTCGTCCACGTAGCCGCGCAGACCCTCCAGGTGCGCATCGTGGGCAAACGCCTGTTCCGCCAGCTCGCACAGCCAGGATCGGATCACGCTCCCCTGGTTCCACAGGTGCGCGATCGCCCGCAGGTCCAGGGGATACTGCGACTGCTCCAGCACCTCGAACCCTTCCCCGTACGCCTGCAGCATGCCGTACTCGATGCCGTTGTGCACCATCTTCACGAAGTGCCCCGAGCCTGAGGGGCCGGTATACAAGAACCCCTCCGGCGGCGCCAGCGTCTTCAGGATCGGTGCCACCCGGTCGAAGATCGGCTTTTCGCCGCCGACCATCAGGCAGTACCCCACCGTCAGGCCCCAGATGCCGCCGCTGGTGCCGGCGTCGAGAAAGTGCACGCCTTTCTGTTTCGCCATCTCCGCGTGCGCCACGGAATCCTTGTAGTGCGAGTTGCCGCCGTCAATCAACACGTCGTCCGGCGCCATCTCCGCCAGCAGTTGATTCACCGTGTTGGTCGTAATCGCGCCCGAGGGCACCATGATCCAGATCACGCGCGGTTGCGCTAGGCGGCGCACCAAGTCCGCCAGCCCGGTCGCCGCTTCCGCTCCCTTGCTCGCCGCCTGCTGTACCGCCGCCGCCGCCGGGTCGTACACCGCCACTTGGTGCCCGCCCTCGATCAGCCGTTGCGTCATGTTGCCGCCCATGCGGCCCAGCCCCACCATGCCCAGCTTCATGCCAGAATCTCCTCTTCAGTATCGGGTTCCCAGCGTCGTCGCAGCCGGTTCAGCATCCGCTCCATCTCGGCCCGGTGCGTTTCCATCGCGTCCGGCGCTAGGCTGCCGGCGACGTGCATGGGCCCCGCCCAGCCTCCCCGGATTACGGTAAACGGTTTCGGGACCTGGAAGCCGTCCCAGCTTCGCACCGTCCAGCTTCGCCGCGGCGAGGCGTGCAGGGCGTAAATCGGAGCGCCCGTGGCCCGCGCCAGCTCGATCGCCCCGCGCTTGGCGCGGAAGCGCGGCCCCCGCGGCCCGTCCACGGTCAGCGCCAGCGGCTGTCCGCTCCGCAATGCCGCCGTCATCGCTTCCAGCGCCTCGCCCCCGCCGCGCGTGCTCGAACCGCGAAACAGCCGGTAGCCCAGCCGCTCCGCCGTCTGCGAGATCATCTCGCCGTCGAAGTGCTGGCTCACCAGCACGCCGAAGCCGCGGTCGCGCGCGATCCAGGCGATCGGCAGAAGGCAGCGGTGCCAGAAGACGTAGATGGCGGTGGCCGGGGGCTGCCCGAATGCGCCTGGCGGAATGCCGTCCGGCAGGTCCCAGCGCCAGCTCGCCCCCAGCCCGCGGAGCAGCGCCGGCGTTACCGTCCGCGCCAACCCCAGTAGCCGCTGCTGCTTCCGGCTCCAGGCGGGCGCCGCTGTCACCTCGGTGAACTCATCCCGCGCCATGGCCGAGCCTTGAGCCACCATCCTCTCTCGATTGTACCCGGCGCCCGTCTCGCCGCCCCAGCCCACTCCCGTTCCCGCCCTTGCGCTACAATTTCTGTTCTCTGCAATGTCCACCCTCTCCCAGCCGCTTTCGCTGGCCGAAATCCAGCGCTTGGCCGCCGACTACAACGTCTTTCCTTTGGCGCGCACCTTCCTCGCCGACCTCGATACCCCGGTCGCGGCCTATATCAACTGCCTGCGCCACCATCGCACCCGTTATTCCTACCTATTGGAGAGCGTGGAGGGTGGCGAAAAGATCGGCCGCTACTCCTTTCTCGGCGTGGACCCCGATTTCCTCCTGCGCCAGCGCGCCGGCAAGGTGGCCATCCGCCGCTTTCCCCGCGGCGCTGCCCCCACCCCCTGGCTCCCTTCCGCCACCGGCCTGCTGACGCTTGCCCGGCAGGAGGTCGAGCGCCGCCGGCTCGCGCCCGTGCCCGGCCTGCCGCCCTTCGTCGCCGGCGCCGTCGGCTTTCTTGGCTACGATCTCGTGCGTACGCTCGAGAAGCTTCCCGAGCAGGCCCGTTCCGATCTCGGAACCGAAGAAGCCTTGCTCATGTTCTTTTCGCGCCAGATCATCTTTGATCACGTCCGCCGCCAGATCACCTTGGTCGCTTGCGTCCACGCCGATCCCACCGCCGCCGATCCTGCCGCCCATCTCGCCGGCGAATACCGTCTGGCGCTCGAGGATCTCGAGGCCATGTCCGAGCGCCTCCGCCACGCCCCCCGCATGCCGCCCCTTGCCGAAGAGTCTGGCCCCCTTCCCGTGCAGCCCAATTGGGAACGCCCCGCCTTCGAGGCCGCCGTGCGCCGTGCCAAGCAATTCATTGAAGCCGGCGATATCTTTCAGGTCGTGCTCTCGCAACGCTTCGACGTCGCGACCGACGTCTCGCCCTTCCAGGTTTACCGCGCGCTTCGCGCCATCAACCCCTCCCCCTACATGTTCTTCCTGCAGATGGGCGCCTTCGCTCTCGTCGGCGCCTCTCCCGAGTTGTTGGTTCAGGTCTCGCAAGGCCAGCTGCTCTACCGCCCGATCGCCGGTACTCGTCCGCGTGGCGAGACCGAAATCGCCGACGCCGAACTCGCGCGTGAGCTTCTGGCCGACGAGAAGGAACGCGCCGAGCACGTCATGCTGGTGGACCTCGGCCGCAACGATATCGGGCGCGTCGCCGCTGTCGGCTCCGTTCAGGTCCCCGCCCTCATGGCCGTGGAGAAGTACTCCCACGTCCAGCACCTCGTCTCCGATGTCCGCGCTCAGCTTGCCCCGGGCCGCGACATGTTCGATGCCCTCGCCGCCTGCTTTCCCGCGGGCACGCTCACCGGCGCGCCCAAAGTCCGCGCCATGGAGATCATCGAGACCATCGAGCCCACCCGCCGCGGCGCCTACGGCGGCAGTGTCCTCAGCTTCGACTATGCCGGCAACCTCAGTGCCTGCATCCTGATCCGTTCCATCCTCTTCCGCAAGGGCATTGCCCATGTCCAGGCGGGAGCCGGCATCGTCGCCGACTCCGTGCCCGAGCGCGAGTATTTTGAGTGCGTGAATAAAGCTGGCGCGATGATGCGCGCTCTGGAGCGCGCCCGCTTCGGGCTGTGAGCTCTGCGGCCATGATTTTCCTGCTCGACAACTACGACTCCTTCACCTACAACCTCGCCCAATACTTCGGCGAGCTCGGCCAACCGGTCGAGGTCCGTCGCAACGATCAGGTCACCCTGGCTCAGATCGAAGCCCTGCAGCCTGCCGCGCTGGTCATCTCGCCGGGCCCCTGCACACCGGATGAAGCCGGCATCAGCGTCCCCGCCGTCCGTCACTTCGCCGGCCAGTTGCCCATCCTCGGTGTCTGCCTCGGCCACCAGAGCATTGCCCAAGCCTTTGGCGGGCGCATTGTGCGCGCCCCCGTGCTGATGCACGGCAAGACCAGCTTGATCGAGCATGACGGCCGCACCATTTTCCGCGAGCTGCCGCAGCCTTTCGCCGCTACTCGCTATCATTCCCTCGTCCTCGATCCGTCCACGGTGCCCGAAGGGCTCGAGGTCACCGCCCGCTCGCCGGAAGGTGCAATCATGGCCCTCCGCCATCGGCGCTTTGCCATCGAGGGCGTCCAGTTCCACCCCGAGAGCATCCTCACCCTGGCCGGCAAGCAGCTGCTGTCCAACTTTCTCGACACCTACCTGCGCCCGCGTGCCGTGACGCCCTAAGGGTGGCCGAGCCCAACGCGGTTCGAATCGGCTTCGTCGGCCAAAAAGAGGGGCGTCCGCGGCGCATGCCGCAAACGCCCCTGAAAGCTAGCTCACTGGCGGGGATGCCGCCTAATTGGACCGCCGCTTGGCGGCCATCCGCTCCACGATTTCGCCCAGTTCCGAGCTCAATATCGGCTGGTTGAGGTAACGGTCCACGCCCAACGGCGTGTCTTGCCGCGGGCTGCCATAGGCCACGATCTTGGCCTCTGGCCGGGTTGACTTGATCGCTTGGATCAATGGCGTGAGCGATAGCCGGTAGTGCAGTACGGCCACGTCCACGCCCAGCCCGCGCTTGACCGCGGCCAGCGCCTTGTCCGCAACGTCAAATCGCGTCACTTCACCCGTTGCTTCCAACAGGTCGCCCAAAAACGGCTGGCGCATGCTCGAGGGATCCACCAACAGAATCTTTTTCGTCATCGTTCCTTCTCCATCGTGCGAAGAGGCTTCTGATAGCCCGAGGCTCCGCGGTCGGCTGCGGAGGGGTTCAGGCACGAAGGGGCGATGCCGTTCTCTAGATCCTTAAAGGGGTGATCCGCGATTCGGAGTAGCCGGTCGCCAGCGTCCGCGGGCGCGGCGGGAGCGGATTCGTGCATCGGCGCGCCATGTTGCGGGCCGCCGGTCGTGGCGTCGGCAGTTGCGGGTCGCCCACCGGCAGCACCGCCCGCTGTACCGAATGCGTGTTCGGCCGGAGGCAGTGCGCGCGCTGCGTGGGCAGAATTTGCGGTGGCGTCTGCAATCCCGCCAGCGGAGCCAGCCCGCGCAGCAGGGCGCAAGCCGCAATGATCATGACGATGCTGCTGCGTATTCCCGGACGCGCGCTGTGGAGTTGCATCATCACACGCATACGAGTATCACATCAACGCCCGTCTCGTCTACACGTACGGCAGGCGAAAGGGGTTGGAGCGGGAGACGGGATTCGAACCCGCGACTTCGACCTTGGCAAGGTCGCACTCTACCACTGAGTTACTCCCGCAAGCGCGAATCCCAATGTAGCATGTCCGCTGCTGTCGAGAAAAGGGGCCTGCGCGTCCGGTCGCCCGGACGTGCAGGCCCTTTGGGTGCGCTAACGGGTTGATCGTTCAACCCCTCGGCCGCCGTCATGTTGCGCCGCCGTTGGAAATATTTTCTCTGAGACGGAAAACGGCCCCAGCACTGCTGGGACCGTTCCCCTCCACTTGAGTCGTTTGACTCAAGTCGGTGGACTGATGGAATTGGCTGGGGCGTCCAGGACGCCTCCCGAGGCTGGCCTGTACGCCTAGCCCTCAGCCACCTCGCAAGTCCATGTTCTGTTCGTTCTACTGCCTGATGAATCCACTGGACCACCTCCTTTCCTGCGTGCTTTCAGTTCACCACTGCCGCCCGGCTTTTGCAACCCCCGGTTCGCCTAGCGACCATATATTCGCCGGTATGCAGATTGATTCCGCAGCACCGCCTCCACGTACTCGCGCGTTTGCGTAAACGGTATGGTTTCGATGAACGCATCGCCCTGAATGCCCGGATAGTCCCTCTGCCACATCCGCACTCTCGCTTGGCCGGCGTTATAGGCCGCCAGTGCCTCCGCCGGAGTCGCGAAATTTCCCAACTGTCGCTTCAGATCCGAGG
>JAKAOE010000035.1 GCA_021823305.1 Acidobacteriota bacterium | reverse complement strand
ATCTCGGCGGCGCAGGTTTTTGGCCGGCCGCGGACGGAGGGGGCGGCGAGGCTGGCGGCGGCGCAGCCGCGCTGGCCACCGGCGCCGGTATGAGCGCCGCCGCGCCCAACCCCACCGCGCCGCCGCCGGCGCTCGAGTTTCGCGGGGTCGGAGCCCGCTCGGCCGGCCGCTGGATCGTGCGCGGCGTCAGCTTCGCCATCGCGCCGGGCGAGATGCTGGCGCTGCTGGGGCCCTCCGGCGCTGGTAAGAGTACGCTGGCGCGGCTGGCGGTGGGAGACATCGCCGCCGCCGAGGGCAGCGTGCTGGTGGATGGAAAGAATTTGGCCTGCCTGAAGCCGCCGGAGTTGCGGCGGCTGCGGTCGCGGATGCCGATGATCTATCAGGACCCGCAGCGCTCGCTCGACCCCAGCCAGAGCGTCGCCGCCATAATCACCGAAGGCCTGGAGTTGCTGCCGGCGGCGGAGCTGCGTCCGCCGGGCCTGCCGGGGACGCCGCGCCGGCGGCGCTGGCGGCGGGAACTGGCGGCGGGATGGCTCGAGCGCGTCGGCCTCGAGGCCGACCTCGGCGAGCGGCGTCCGCGGGCGCTGAGCGGCGGCCAGCGCCAGCGGGTGGCGATCGCCCGCGCCTGCGCCGTGCGCCCGGCGCTGCTGGTGGCGGACGAACCGGTGTCGGCGCTCGATGTCGCCACTGGCGCGCAGATTCTGGCTTTGTTGGCGCAACTGCAGCGCGAAGCCGGGCTCGCGTGCCTGCTGATTTCCCACCACCTGCCCCAGCTGAGTGGGCTGGCGCAGCGGCTGGCGGTGATGGCGCCGACCGAGGAGGGCGGGCGCGTCGTCGAGCTTGGAGCCGCGGCCGAAGTGCTGGCCGCCCCCCGCCATCCCCTGACGCGCGCCCTGGCCGCCGCCGTGCCGCCCTGGCCGCCCGTAGCGGCTCTATAATCGGCCATGGCTTCGCCGCCCAACGCCGCTCCCGCTACCGCCGCGCCGGTGCGCCGCATGTCCTCGGCGGCGCGCATCGTCGGTGTGTTCGTTTCCCCGGGCAAGACCTTCGCCGACATCGTGGCCGAGCCGCACTTCATCCAGGCCTACTGCGTGATCGCGGTGCTGGCGCTGGGCTCGGCGTATGCATTGCTGCACCGGGTCGGCGCCTACGCCCTCGCCCGCCAGGGTGTCATGATGAGTGCCAGTGGGCGCGTGCTCAGCCCGGACCAGTTGAACAAGGCGATTGCCGCCAGCGCCAAGGTGCTCAGCATCAGCCTCTATGCCGGGCCCCTGACCCAACTCGTTCTGCTGCTCTTCCTGGCGCTGATCTTCCTCGGCATCGCCAATTTTCTGCTGGGGCACGAAGCGACCTACAAGCAGGCGCTGGCGATTACCGTTCACGCCTACCTGGCGCAGGCGCTTTACGTGGCGCTCCTGATCCTCGTCCTCTATCTGATGCCCAATCCGCAAGCCATGCAGATCACGAATCCATTGGGCACCAACCTGGGCTATTTTCTCGACTCCTCCACCACCTCGCCCTTCCTCTACGCGATGGCGACGCGCTTGGATTTGTTCACCGTGTGGACAATCGTGCTGCTCTCCATCGGGTTGAGCAAGCTCGGCCGCAAGGGCAAGTTCGCGGGCGCGTTCTGGGCGGTGTTTTCGCTCTGGCTGTTTTACGCGCTCGTGGTCTCGGGCATTACCGCGGCGTTCACGGCCGCCTAGTGACCGCGTTCCGATTCGAGCTGCTGGCGCGCGATCCGGCCACCGGCGGCCGCCGCGGGCGGCTGCACACGCCGCACGGCAGCGTGGAGACGCCGTGCTTCATGCCGGTCGGCACCCGCGGCACGGTGAAGGCGATCGCGCAGGAGGATCTGGAGGCGATCGGTGCCGAGATCATCCTGGGCAATACCTACCACCTTCTCCTGCGTCCCGGGCATGAGCTCATCGCCGGCCTCGGCGGCCTGCACCGCTTCATCGCCTGGCCGCATCCGATCCTGACCGACAGCGGCGGCTTTCAGGTCTTCAGCCTGGGCGGACTCAACCGGATCGAAGAAGAGGGCGTCACTTTTCGCTCCCACCTGGACGGCTCGCGGCACCAGCTCACACCCGAGCTCTCGATCGGCATCCAGCGCGCGCTGGGCAGCGACATCGCCATGGCCTTCGACGATTGCACTCCCTATCCGGCGACGCCCGAGCAGACACGGGCGTCGCTCGAGCGCACCATGCGTTGGGCGGCGCGCAGCCAGGCCGCGTGGGCGGCGGGCGGAGGCGACGAATGCGGCCCGGTGCTGTTCGGTATCGTGCAGGGCGGCATGGACACCGGATTGCGGTCCGAGGCCGCCGCGCGCATGGCGGCGATGCGGTTTGCCGGCTACGCGGTGGGCGGAGTCTCGGTGGGCGAGCCGCGCGAACTGAGCGAGGCCGCGGTGGCCGCCGCCGTCGCCGCGCTGCCGGAGGACAAGCCCCGCTACCTAATGGGGGTGGGGACGCCGGCCGAGCTGGTGCGCTATGCGGCGCTGGGCATTGACATGATGGATTGCGTCCTGCCCACGCGCAACGCCCGCAACGGCCTGCTGTTCACCTCGGCCGGCCCGCTCGCCATTAAGCAGGCGCGCTATGCCCGCGACCCGCTGCCCCCCGATCCGCGGTGCGGCTGCCGCGTTTGCGCCCGGTACTCGCGGGCGTATTTGCGCCATTTGCACCTGTCGAAAGAGATTTTGGGGGCTCAACTGCAGACGCATCACAACTTGTGGCATTACCTTGACACCATGCGGCAAGTTCGTCATGCTATCGAGCTTGGGCGACTCCGCCCGCTGATCGAGAGTTGGCCGTACAATAGGAGCAACTAGAAAGCAGTGGCACCTCTTCTGCTGTGCGCGACGTGGTGGATGCAGGCGGCTCCGGCCGCCGGGGGCGGCAGTCTCGGCTTGCTGATGATTGTCGCCGTTTTCGCCATTTTCTATTTTTTGCTGATCATGCCGGTGCAACGGCGGCAGAAGCGCATTCAGCAGATGCACCGTTCGTTGAAAGCCGGCGACCGGGTGGTCACCTCGGGCGGCATTCGGGGAACGATCGTGAGTATTAAGGACGACATCCTGCAATTGCGGGTGCCGCCGGACTCGATCAAGATCGAGCTGGTACGCTCCGCCGTGGCGCAGGTGGTGCCCGAAGACGGCGCCAACAAATCCTGAAGTGGGTTCGGGCGGACGGAGATGAAGCGTACATTACTCTGGAAGTCGGTCTTTATCGTGACGGTGATCCTGGCCTGCCTGGTGGCCATCACCGGGATTCCCAAGGGCTTGAGCTGGAAGGCGTGGAAGCAGTCCATCGTGGGCAATATCCACCTCGGCCTCGATCTGGAGGGAGGCACGCACCTCATCCTCCAGGTGCACGTCAACGATGCCGTGCGGACGCAAAACTCGCAGGCGATCCAGCACCTGATTGCGGACCTGACCAGCAAAGGGATCAGCTACGGGGCGATCACCCTGCCCGATCCCAAGGGCATGCCGCAGCGCATCGCGGCCACCGGAATTCCACAGGCGCGCGCGGCCGATTTTCAAACCGCGGTGCAGAACGATCTGGGTCCGAACTACGACATCACGCAAACCGGCCCGGGTAGTTTTTATATGGATTTGAACCCGAGCGCGGTGGCCAGCATCAAGCAGCAAGCTCTCACCCAATCCATAGAAACCATCAGCAATCGCATCAACAAGCTGGGCGTTACCGAGCCTACGGTTCAGAGCAACGGCTTGGGCGCCTACCAGATTCTGGTGCAGTTGCCCGGCATCACGGACGAGGCGCGCGTCAAGCAGGTCATGCAAGAGACGGCGCAGTTGCAGATCCGGCTGGTGAAGGGTGGGCCCTATTCCAGCGAAGCGGCTGCACGGGCGCAGTACGGCGGCATCCTGCCGGAGGACAGCGAGATTCTCCCCGGCAACAGTATCGGCGGAAGCGCCGGCTCCAACGGCGCCGGCTGGTACGTACTGTCGCGTTCGGCGGTGGTCAGTGGCCAGGACTTGCGCGACGCCGAGCCGTCCACCGACGCCAACGGGCAGACGGACGTTACCTTCACGCTGACGCGCGATGCCGGCCAGCGTTTTGGCGCGTTCACGCAAGCCAATATCGGGCGCTCGCTGGCCGTGGTGCTCGACAACCGGGTGCAGGAAGCGGCGGTGATTCAGAGCCGGATCGACGATCAGGGGGAGATCACCGGCACGTTTTCACGCCAGGAAGCCTCCGATTTGGCGCTGATGCTGCGTTCCGGCGCGCTGCCGGCGACGATCACCTACCTCCAGGATGAGGAGGTGGGCCCTTCGCTGGGCGCCGATTCGATCCACGAGGGCATCATGGCGGCCATCGTCGGCTTCCTGCTGGTGGCCGGCTTCATGTTGTTCTACTACCACGGGGCAGGCATCAACGCGGTGCTGGCACTGGTGCTCAACCTGGTCATCCTGATGGCCTATATGTCGCTGGTGCAGGCGACGTTGACGCTGCCGGGCATTGCCGGAATTATTTTGACCATAGGCATGGCGGTTGACTCCAACGTCCTGATTTTCGAGCGCATACGCGAGGAGATCCGGCACGGCAAGAGCGTGCCGGCGGCGGTGGACATCGGGTTCCGGCAGGCGTTCATCACCATCCTGGACACGCACGTCACTACGGTGGTGAGCGCGATCTTCCTGTTTTTGTTCGGCACCGGCCCGATCAAGGGGTTCGCTGTGACGCTGACTGCGGGCTTGGTCGCCAATCTGTTTACTGCAGTGTACATTTCCCGCGCGATCTTCGACTATGTGCTGTTGCGCCAGCAGGGCATTCGGGGTGCGAAGCTGAGCATCGGGTGACGGCGGGAACTTTTTTGGGGGTTCCGGAGTCTATGCGGTCGGTGGAACCCGGCCAGCTCCGGTGGGGAAGGGCTGGGAATGGAATTATTTCGCGATACTGAAATCGATTTTCTGGGGAAGAAGTGGTACTTCCTCACCGTGACCATGGTCCTGTTTGTGGTGGGCATGGTTTCGCTGGCGATTCACCACGGACCATACATGGGGATTGATTTTACCGGCGGGACGCAGTTGGACGTGAAGTTCAGCCGGCCTGTGCCGACCGGGCAAATCCGCGCCGCTCTGGTCGCCGCCAAGCTGGGCGACGTCGCGATCCAGCCGGTGAACGGCGCCAGCGCGCACGAGGTGCTGATCTCGTCGCCGTTGTCGGCGCTGAGCCAGTCGGATTTGGTCAAAAGCAAGAATCAGATTGTGGCGGTCTTGTACCACGTGCTGGGCATTGACACCACGGGGCGCCAGGATTTGAATAACGTCGGCACGGCGACGTTTACCGATTGGCTGATGCAGAGCGATCCGCTGGGCTATGTCGGGCTGGGGCAGCAGGAGGCGCAGCAGCGCTACGCCGCCCTGGCCGAGCAACTGCTTACCGTGCGCCGTGACACGCAGTTCGACGGCATCTTGCCAGGCTTCAGCGCCCTGGCGCAGGCGCCCGGCAACCCGAAGTTGGCGCAGATGGCGAAGACGGCCTTCTTTCTGGGGCCGTTCTCGGTGCGCTCGACCAGCATCATCGGACCCGAGGTCGGCTCGCAGTTGCGCGACCAGGCGTTGCGCGCGGTGCTGTATTCGCTGGCGGCGATGCTGATTTATATTGCGTTGCGCTTCGAGTTGATTTATGGTGTGGCGGCAGTGGTGGCCGTCTTCCATGACGTGCTCATCACGCTGGGGATGTTTTCGGTTGCGCGGCTGCCGATTGACCTGACGGTGGTGGCGGCGTTCCTGACGCTGGTTGGGTATTCGATGAACGACACCATCGTGGTCTTCGACCGTGTGCGCGAGAACCTGCCGATCATGCGGCGGGACAAGCTCGCCGTGGTGGTGAACAAGAGCATTAATCAGACGCTGAGCCGGACGGTGCTGACCTCCGGGTTGACGTTCCTCTCGGTGCTCTCGCTGCTGGTGCTGGGCGGGGAGGCGCTGCGGGGATTCAGCTTCGCCATGACGTTCGGAATTCTGGTGGGGACGTATTCTTCCATCGCGGTGGCGGCGCCCATGATGGTGGCCTACATCGAGTGGCGTAACCGGCGCCAGCGGCCGCTGCGGGCAACCGCGGGGCGGGCGGGAGCGGGCAAAGCCGAGGCGAGGGAGAAGGACAAGCTGGTGCGCAGCTAAGCGGATCAAACGGGGGAGAGCATGTTTGAACAGAGTCTGGTAGAGACATCGCACCGGGTAGGGACGCGCAAGCCGGCGACGATCCTCGTCTCGATGTTGGCGCAGTTGCTGCTGATCGCCCTCGTCGCGATCATTCCGCTGATCTATTACAACGTGCTGCCGGCGTCGTCCATGACCGCGTTCCTGAGCGCGCCGCCGCCCCCCCCGCCGCCGCCCCCCCCGCCGCCGCCGATGCCCAAGTTCGTGGTGCATCATCTGGTGAGCCAGGTGAACACGAATAACCAGATCATCGCGCCGCGCCTGATTCCGAACCAGATCGCGCACATCGTCGAGGCCGCGCCGCCGCCCCCGGTGCCGGTGGGCAGCAACGTCGGGCCGAGCAACGTGCTGAGCAACATCATCAGCAGCGCGCCGGTGGCCGCGCCGCCGCCGCCGCCGCCGCCCAAGCCCATCGCGGTGGGCGGCGCCGTGCAGGCGGCCATGTGCATCAGTTGCCCGCCGCCGTCCTACCCGCCGATCGCGCGCCAGGCGCACATCCAGGGGACGGTGGTGCTGCACGCGATCATCTCCAAGGAGGGCACCATCAAGAGCCTGCAAATCGTCAGCGGGAACGCGATGCTGACCGGGGAGGCGGTGCGCGCCGTCAGCCAGTGGCGCTATCACCCGCTCATCCTGGATGGCCAGGCGCAGGAAGTGGACACCGAAATCACCGTCAACTTTACCCTTGGCGGCTAATGCCGGCTGGGGCCGCAGGTAATGCACGCTTGTCTTTGCGTTTGATGAAATCAACCAATCCCGAAAGGAACTGATCTCCATGCTTGCTGCAATGTTTCTTTTGTTCCAGGACACCACCGGCGCGGTGGCTATCAATGTGATTGCCATGTGGCGCCAGATGGGCTGGGAGGCCAAGGGCGTGGTCGTCGTGCTGCTGATCATGTCCATCCTCTCCATCGCCGTGATGGTGGAGCGCTACATGGTCTATTCCGCCGCCAAGAAGCAGTCGCGCATCTTCGCCCCCAAGGTGGCGGGGGCGCTGAAGCAGGGCCGACTGGATGAGGCGATCAAGGTCGCCGAGGTCAACAAGAAGAGCCACTTGGCCAAGGTGGTGAGCGCCGGGCTGGGCGAGTTCCAGGCGCACCAGGGTTCGAGCGAAGTCTCCGGCGATGAGATCGAAGCCAGCCAGCGCGCCCTGTCGCGCGCCCAGGCGATCGAGCACGCCGAACTGAAGCGCGGCTTGGGTACGCTGGCCACCATCGGCGCCACGGCGCCGTTCGTGGGTCTGTTCGGCACCGTGCTGGGCATCATCCACGCGTTCGCCAGCATGAGCGCGGAGAAGACCACCGGTCTGACCGCGGTCGCGGGCGGCATTTCGGAAGCGCTGGTGACCACCGCGTTCGGACTGTTCGTGGCCATCCCGGCGGTGTGGGCCTACAACTACTTCAGCGGCAAGATCGAGGCCTTCGACATCGAGATGGACAACTCCGGCAGCGAGCTGGTGGATTACTTCCTGAAGCAGTCCGGCCGCTCGGCGGCGCGCAAGTAAATCGGGCCGTGGCGGCGGGCTCCGCGCCCGCCGCCGCCGCTTGCCTCGGGGCCGGATGGGCCCGGGGTTTCAGAGAGGAACGCTATGGCTTGGCATCGCCCCTCAGTACCGGTCACCTCCGACATCAACGTCACCCCGCTGGTGGACGTGATGCTGGTGCTGCTGATCATCTTCATGGTCATCACGCCGTTGATGCAGCACGGCGTCAACGTGCAATTGGCGCAGGCGGTGAACACCGTCATGTTGCCCGGCGCCGACAAGGATGACGCCGTGATTGTGGCGGTCAGCCACGACGGCCACCTTTATCTCGGCAACGACATGGTGACCGCCGACCAGATCACCGAGGGCGTCGAAAAGGCGATCGCTCAGAAACTGGACAAGACGGTCTACGTCAAGGTGGACAAGCAGGCCCAGTTCGCGGCGGTGGCCGGCGTGGTGGACGACATCCGGGACGCCGGCGTGGACAACATCGCGCTGGAAACCCAAAAGATTGACAAGATGGACCTGCCGCCCAGTGCCTACGGCATGCAATAGGCGCGGGCGGACGAGGATAAAGGAGAGAGCGCTATGGCGATGGCAGTTGGCGGGAGCAAGGGTGGCCCCAGCCACGATATCAACGTCACTCCCTTGATTGACGTTCTGCTGGTGCTGATCATCATCTTCATGGTGATCCAGCCGCTGCACCCCAGCGGCCTGAAGGCGCTGGTGCCCCAGCCCAATCACCAGAAATCTCAGCCGCAGCACAACGACCCGACCATCGTGGTGCAGGTCCTCGACAATGGCGTGTTGAAGATCAACCAGACGCCAGTGACCTGGGATACGCTTGGGCCGCAGCTGGCGAACATTTACAAGACGCGTGCGCAGAAGGTCCTGTTCGTGAAGGGGGATGACGACATTCCCTTCGCCCTGATCGCCCACGCCATTGACGTCGCCAAGGGCGTGGACCCCTCGATCATGGTCGGCATCCTCACCCCGAAGATGCAGGCAGGCAAGTAGCCGTTCAACCACTTACGGAGACGGGCGCATGAGATTCTTTGGAAAAGTGTTCGTTCTGGCCTGCTTGGGCGGGCTGATGCTGGCGGCTGTCGGCTGCAGCCAACTCGAAGCGCGCGATCATCTCAATCGCGGCGTCGCCAACTTCAAGGCGGCGCAGTTCAATCGCGCCATCGAGGACTTCCAGACCGCCATTCGCCTGGATCCGACCCTGGTGGCGGCCAAGCTCTACCTGGCCACGGCGTACCAGTCGCAGTTCATCCCCGGCGCGCCATCTTTGGACAACATGAAGATGGCCGAGAACGCGATGAACGAATACCAGAAGGTGCTCGATCAGGATCCCAAGAACGCCAACGCCGTTGCCGGACTGGGCCGCCTGAACTATGACATGGGCAACCTGGAAGCGGCGCGCGGCTATTACATGCGTTCCATCGAAATCCAGCCCAGTGACCCGACCGCCTATTACACCATCGGCGCGATTGACTACCAGGAAACCAACAAGGGCATCCTGCTGGCGCGCCAGAGCCTCGGGATCACCGACCTCAATGCGCCGCTGATCGGCAAGCGGGTCAAACCGGCCGCCAGGAAGATGTGCCAGGACCTTGCCAACCAGGATCTGGACAAGATCAACTCCGGCATCCAGCAACTCGACAAGGCCCTGGAACTGCGCTCCGATTACGCCGACGCGATGACGTACCTCAACCTGCTCTACCGCGAAAAGGCCGACCTGACCTGCGGCAACGATCAGGAACGCCAAGCCGACCTGAAGATCGCCAACGACTTCGTGTCGCGCAGCTTGGCGGTGCGCAAGGCGCAGGTGGCGGCGGCGAACAAGCAGACTAGCCCGGTTGTCACGTCGCACTAGGGACGGCGGCCGGCGGTTCTCCTCTGCTACACTGGCCTCATGCGGGGGCACAGGCAGGCCCGGAGAGACGACGGCTACGCCCTGATGGCGGTGTTGCTCGCCTTGTGCTTTTTGGTGCTGATGCTGGCCAAGGCTGTGCCGAGCTGGCGTACCGAGATCCAGCGCGAGCACGAAGCGCTGATGATTGACCGCGCGAAGCAGTACCGCATGGCGATCAAGCGGTACTTCCACAAGAACGGCCGCTACCCGCCCGACCTCGACGCCTTGGTGCAGCACGACGGTTCAGGGCTGCGCTACCTGCGGGAGAAGTGGCCGGACCCGCTCAATCCGCAGGGGAACGGCGCCTGGCAGTTCATTCACTACGGCCAGGCGGTGACCGCCGAGATCGTCGGCCAGCCGCCCCAGCAGGCGCAAAAGGGGATGGGCGGAATCTCCGCACCCGGA
>JAKAOE010000034.1 GCA_021823305.1 Acidobacteriota bacterium | reverse complement strand
GACGGGCACGGGCGCGCCGATCGCGGCCAGCCGCATCTTCTTCGTCTCGCCGCAGGTGGACACGCTGACGCAAACGGTGCTGGCGAAGGCGAACCTGCCGGCGGCGGCGGCGGCGCGGGCGCGGACGCAGCGGTGCGTTCAGGCGACGAGCACCTGGAGCACGCACCCGGCGATCACGGTGCCGGTGCTGGCGGTGACGCAGCAGGGGACAAGCGCGTTCGTGGACCTGGCGGCGCCGCGGGGCGCGGGCTACGCGGTGGCGACGCGGGCGGTGACGCTGGGGCCGATCCACGGCAACGACTACGAGGTGCTGGGCGGGCTGACGCCGGGCGAGCGGGTGATCGTGAGCAGCCACCAGATCCTGCGGCCGGGGATGCCGGTGATGCTCATGCCGGCGCGGCCGGCGGCGGGCGGAGCAGGGCGCTAGCGTGGTCGAGTTCTTCATCCGGCGGCCGATCTTCGCCACGGTGGTGGCGCTGATCATCGTGCTGGCGGGCGCGGTGGCGATCCCGACGCTGCCGCTGGAGCAGTATCCGACCCTGGCGCCGCCGACGGTGACGGTGACGGCGAACTACATCGGCGCCAACGCCGAGGTGGTGGAGGCGGCGGTGACGACGCCGCTGGAGCGGGCGATCAACGGGGTGGAGGGGATGGAGTACATCACCTCGACTTCGAGCAACAACGGCACGGCGCAGATCTCGGTGACGTTCAACATCTCGCGCGACATCGATCTGGCGCAGGTGGACGTGCAGAACCGGGTAAACGCGGTGCTGGCGCAGCTGCCGGCGGCGGTGACGCAGACCGGGGTGACGATCTCCAAGGGGTTCGGGGGCGGGTTCGTGTTCGTGGCCGGCTTCTACTCGCCCGACCACTCGCTCAACAGCCTGGACATCAGCAACTACCTCGACGTGAACGTGGTGGACGCGATCAAGCGCGTGCCCGGCGTGGCCTCGGTGAACGTGTTCGGGGAGCGGCTGTACGCGATGCGGGTGTGGCTGGACCCGGCGAAGATGGCGGGGCGGGGGCTGACCGCGGCGGACGTGATCGCGGCGCTGCAGGAGCAGAACGTCGAGGTGGGGGCGGGGTTGGTGGGCTCGCCGCCGGCGCCGGCGGGGCAGGCATACGAGATCAGCGTGCGGGCGATGGGGCTGCTGCAGACACCGCAGCAGTTCGACCACATCGTGCTGAAGACCGAGCCCAACGGCACGCCGGTGCTGCTGCAGGACGTGGGCTACGCCGAACTCGGGTCGCAGGACTACTCGAGCAGCATTCTCTACAACGGCGAGCACGCGGTGGGGATCGCGGTCAGCCAGCTGCCGGCGGCGAACGCGCTGGCGGTGGACCGGCAGGCGCGGGCGGTGCTGGAGCGGATGGCGCCGGGCTTTCCGCCGGGATTGAAGTACGTGGACGCGTTCGACACGACCACGGTGGTGAACGAGGGCATCCGGGAGGTGCTGATCACGCTGGCCGAGGCGATCGGGCTGGTGATCCTGGTGATGTTCCTGTTCCTGCAGGACTGGCGCACCACGATCATTCCGGCGGTGACGATTCCGGTGTCGCTGATCGGGGCGTTCGCGTTCGTGCAGCTGGCGGGCTTTTCGATCAACATGCTGACGCTGTTCGCCATCATCCTGGCGACCGGGCTGGTGGTGGACGACGCGATCGTGGTGATCGAGAACGTGGAGCGGCACCTCTCGGAAGGGATCACGGAGCCGCACCAGGCGACCTCGGTGGCGATGAAGGAAGTGACCGGGGCGGTGGTGGCGACGGCGCTGGTGCTGGTGGCGGTGTTCGTGCCGGTGTCGCTGTTTCCGGGCACCACCGGGGTGCTGTTCCGGCAGTTCGGGCTGACGATCGCCTTCGCGGTGGCGATCTCGGCGTTCAACTCGCTGACGCTGTCGCCGGCGCTGTCGGCGCTGCTGCTGGGGCGGGCGCATCCGGGCAAGCGCGGGCTGTGGAAGGTGATCAACGCCGGGATCACGAACTTCACCCACGGCTACCGGCGCTCGCTGGGCGGGCTGATCCGCTGGCGCTGGGCGGTGGCGCTGGTGTTCGTGGGGGCGCTGGGGGCGACCTACTGGGTGTTCCTGAAGGTGCCGAGCTCGTTTTTGCCGAACGAGGACCAGGGCTCGTTCTACGTGCTGGTGCAGGCGCCGCCGGGGGCGTCGCTGGCGTACACGGAAAACGTGAGCGCGCAGGCGGAGAAGATCCTGGCGACGGCGCCGGAGATCGAGGGCATGTTCGCGGTGAACGGGTTCAGCCGCACCGGGAGCGCGCCCAACCAGGCGATGCTGTTCGTGCGCCTGAAGGACTTCGCCCAGCGCGTCGGACCGGAGCACTCGACCGAGGCGGTGATGAACCGGCTGCGGGGGCGGCTGCTGGCGATTCCAGGGGCGCTGGTGACGCCGTTCGAGCCGCCGCCGATCCAGGGGCTGAGCCAGTTCGGCGGCTTCCAGTTCGAGGTGCTGGACGAGGGCAACCACACGCCGCAGCAGCTCTACGACGCCACCCAGCGGCTGATCGCGGCCGCCAGCCGGCGGCCGGAGCTGACCGGGCTGTTCAGCAGCTTCACCGCCAACGACCCGCAGATCGTGGTGCACGTGGACCGGCAGAAGGCGAAGAGCCTGGGGATCCCGCTGAACCAGATCACGGACGCGCTGCAGGGGTACATGGGCTCGGTGTACGTGAACAACTTCGAGCACGACAACCGGCTCTACCGGGTGTACGTGCAGGCGGAGGCGCCCTACCGCAGCAACCCGCGCGACATCGGCGAGTACTACGTGCGCTCGGCGACGGGGGCGATGGTGCCGCTGTCGAACCTGGTGACGCTAACGACGACCACCATGCCGCAGGTGATCTCGCACTACGACGTGTTCCGCTCGGCCGAGATCGACGGCTCGGCGCGGCCGGGGTACTCCAGCGGGCAGGCGATCGCGGCCATGGACCAGGTGGCGAAGCGGACGCTGCCGGCGGGGATGACCTACCAGTGGACCGGGCTCTCGCTGCAGGAGATCGAGTCGGCGGGCAAGGCGGGGATGGTGTTCGGGCTGGGGCTGCTGGTGGTGTACCTGACGCTGGCGGCGCAGTACGAGAGCTGGGTGCTGCCCTTCATCGTGATGCTGGGCGTGCCGGTGGCGGTGCTGGGCGGGCTGGGGGCGCAGGCGCTGCGCGGGCTGCAGAACGACGTCTACTGCCAGATCGGGCTGGTGATGCTGATCGGGCTGGCGAGCAAGAACGCGATCCTGATCGTGGAGTTCGCCGAGCAGCTGCGGCGGCGCGGGATGAACCTGGTGGAGGCGGCGATGGAGGCGGCGCGCATCCGGCTGCGCCCGATCCTGATGACCTCGTTCGCGTTCATCCTGGGCGTGGTGCCGCTGGTGGTGGCCACCGGGGCGGGGGCGGCGAGCCGGCACTCGGTGGGCACGACGGTGTTCGGCGGCATGCTGCTGTCGACGTTCTTGAACCTGGTGTTCATCCCAGTGCTGTACGTGATCGTGGAAAAGATGCGCGAGCGCGGCCACGGGCCGGACGGAGGGCAGCCGCCGGAAGCGGCGCCGGCGGAGTAGGGCGCGGGGCGCGGCTCAGGGCAGCGTGAGTTGGCCCTGCGGCGGGCGGAGCCCGCTCTGCGCGAGCCTGCGCGCTTGCGGCGAGCCGGCGAGGATGTGGACCGGGCCGGTTGCGAGCCAGACGAACTCACGCGGGAGGACGGCGAGGAGGGGAGCGGCACCGCTCAACCAGGACTTTAGCCAATTCAGCTTGGCGAGGACGGCGCCGACGTCGCCGGTGTGCGCGGAGTGGACCTCGACCCAGTAGACGCGTTCGCCCGGCGGGTGGTGGGCGCGATGCGCGATGGCGTAGTCCCAACGCGCGGCATTCGCGTACGCCGTTCCGAGGGCGGCGTCGATGTCCGCGCTGCCGGCGAGGCTGCGCGCATTGGCCGCTCGTATGCGGGCGCGGTCCTCCGCTCTCAGCGCTTGGAGGCCTGGGCAGTAGGCGTTCTGGAGGCCGGGGGTGGCTTGCAGGGCGGCGCGAAAGCTCATTCCGCCGAACCCTTGCCCAGGTGCGCCGCGACAGAAGCCACAGCTTCGTTGGCGCGGGCGCTGATCTCGGCGAGGCCGCCCCAGCCCTGCATGTCGGCGTCGGCGCTGCCGGGGTCGAGGTCGGAGATATCGTGGGATGCGCCGGCGATGCGATCGAAATAGAAGACCTTGATGTGTGCGTTCAGCGCCGCTTCCGCGACCTGTTGCATCGACTGGCCCGGTTCGACACTGAGAACGTTCAACAGTTCGCGGGCCTGCTGGGGGGTCGCTTTGGCCGCGCCCGAGCGAATGTTCTTCACGGCCCAGAGGGTCTCGAGCACGTGCGTCGAATGCGTCGAAAGGCACACCCGGTACCCCCGCCGGAGCAGCTCGAACACGAGCATCATGGTCGCGGCGACCGCGCGCGGGTGCAACCCCATTTCGGGCTCCTCGATCACGAGCCACTGGAAGTCGCCGCGGCGCGGCGCCTTAACGCGCGGCATGAGCCAGTAGAGGCCGAGGAGCAGAGGGCCAAACTCCCGCTGGCCCGCGGACCACACCATGTAGGGGAGGCTGCCGTCGTGGTCGTCCTTGGCCAGCACCAGCCGCTTTTGAATACGCGAGGTTTCGACTTTAAGCGTAAAGTCCCCGAATAGCTGTGCGCTGAGGAGCGCGCGCATGGGTTCCTTCAGCCGCTTGGCCTGAGGAAAGAGGCTGAGGTTCTGGCCGAGTTCGTGCTCGACGACGTCGCGCAGCCTCTCGCTGAATTCACGAACGACGAATGGGTCGCCCGGGGAAAAGTCCCGGAACAGCCTGGGCCAGCCGTCGCGCACGGCGAGGACGCGCTGCGCCGGGATGAAGAACAGACTCTCCTTCTTGTTGCGCTGCTGACGCAGGACTTGTGCGGCGATGGCGGTAGGCGCGCCGTTCCAAGAGATCGCTGTTTGGTCTTTGCGCCAAAGCGAGCTCATACCCTCCCCGAAATAGAGCTCGAGAAACTCGGTTTGCCTGCCGTGCCAATCGAATCCGTAGCGACGGAGCTCTTCCTGGACTTGGCCGGTGTCCACGATGAGCTTCAGCAGCTGGAGGGCGATGCTCTTGCCCGAGGCTTGCGGGCCGACGAGCACGGTCAGGTCGCCGAATTCGAGGTTGCATTCCGACAGCGGGCCGAAATTGCGGATGGACAGGCTGGGCGAGGGCACGGCGAGGCCAGTTTAGCACCGGCATATGTGGCGCACCGGGACGGAGCCCCGCAGCCCGGGGGGGTGCGCCGCCAGGATCGGGGCGGAGCAGGGCGGCGGGGCGGGGCGGCGGTCAGCGCAGGCGGGCGAGGAGGTGGTCGCCGACGCGCAGAGCGTTGGCGATGATGGTGAGGGAGGGGTTGACGGCGGCGATGGAGGGGAAGAAGCTGGCGTCGACGACGTAGAGGTTGTCGAGGTCGTGGGCCTTGCAGTTGAGGTCGAGGGCGCTGGTGGCGGGATCGGGGCCGAAGCGGACGGTGCCGGCCTGGTGGGCGGTGCCGGCGATGGAAAGCGGGTAGCGCCCGCGGGGGCCGGTGGGCTACGAGCTAGCGGCGGCGGTCGTGCTTCCTGCCCAGGAGTCGAGCGTGGTTTTCAGGACGCGGTATGCTTCCCCGCGGACGAGCCAGGCGTGGGCAAACTGGTTGTGGTAGCTGCGTAGGCAGCCCTGGCAGCTTGTGTTCTCGGCGCATTTGCACTTTCCGTTGACTCGCTCGAGGGCGACCCGTATGGCTCGGCGCAGGATGTCCGGCCGTTCGAGCTGCGCGACGAGGCCGGCACCGCCTGGAACGGAGTCGTAGAGGACCACGCGGAATTCGCGGGACGTGATCGCCGCCACTGTGACGTTGATATCGGGTGAGGGCACCTCAAGCACCTCGGCGGCGCCGTAGAGAAGGGAAAACGCGGTTGACCAGGCCGGGATGCGGCCGTCAAGGCATGGCGGGTCTGGAAGTTGGAACGTGGCGCTGAGCACGTCCGTCAGGAACTCGTGCCCGAGGGCGACAGGGCGGCTGGGTTTGCCGGCGCATTGGGCCCCGAGCGGGGTGCGGTGGGGCGCGGCAAGCTTGTCGGTTTCGGCACCGCAGTCGGGGCAAATGAGGAAGCCCCTGCCTTTGCGGCCTTCGCAAAGGACGACGAGTTTGCCGGGCGATGCTTTCTCCACTGAGAGGGCCGCACAGGGAGTGAATGCTTGCTGGCCTGGGTTGTCGAACCCCGCGAAGAATGGGCGCGTTGCGAATAGGCGTTCCGGCTTTCGGGTGGGATTCTTCGTCGAGGTGTCTGCAACAAACCCGAACTGGGGCGAGACAAATTCCGATTGCTGCATCTTGCTGCAGCAGGGCTTGGGGGGGCCGAGGGAGAAGGCCCCGTGGTGCTGACAGCGCCAGTAGGCCGAGCGGTGCCACTCTTTGGCGATGACGCGCTTCAGCCCGACTGAGGTCCAGATCTTCTTGTTGGCTATGAGCTCGCTCCCCGGGGCGAATTCCGCGACGGCGATGGACAGGTCGCGCGCGAGCTCGACCCCGACCCCGCGCGCGGACGTCGCCAGAGGTGGTTCCAGGGTCACGACGTCCACAGGGAAGCCGTATTTGGGGATTACAGCGCGGGCGGAAAGGTAGGAGAGGACGTCGCCGTCGAGGATGGTCTTCAGTCGGTCGACAGCGCGTTGCGCCGCCCTGTGATCTCCTCGGCTGCTCGCCTGGTTTTCAAGTGAGCGAAGATTTGTCATGTCGCTATGAAGCTCGAGTTGGGTGAGAGCGAGCTGACTGTCGGCGCCGACTGCGGCCTCGACCCATTCGGTGGGCGGGAGGAGTTGAGTGATGCCGGCTTGGTCGAGGTCGGCGGCCAGGGTCGCCTGATTTGACGCGATGAAGGCTTGCAGCTGTTGGAGGGCGGCGGGAGGGTCCCCGAAGAAGCTGCGGACGTTACCAAATGTGTGGCGGTTGGCCCGGAAGTAGCTCGAGAGGATCACGGCGACGGCGTGGCGCGCAGCGATCTTGCGGTTTTTGATCCTCAGGACGGGGGGCGAGGTCTTGCCGGAGATCGTGCGCAGGGAATCCTGGAAACATGCGAGATCGTGGGGCGCGCGTCGACAGTAGACGACAGCGAACCCCGGACGGCCTGAGCGGCGGCCGGCGCGGCCGACTCGTTGGGCGTAGTTAAATGGCTCCGGTGGGACGTTTCGAAGGAAAACGAGATCCAGGTCCCCTAGGTCCACGCCGAGTTCGAAGGTCGTCGAGCTGCTGAGCAGGCTAATGGTGCCATCGGTGAACTCAGCTTGGTATTTCGCGGCCTTTTCGGGGGTGAGTTGGGCTGTATGTTCCTCCGCGCGGAATCCGGCGGGCAGGTCGGCTTCATAGAGCCTCCTGTAGTGATTGTCGGCGTTGGCGTCAGCTGTGGTGGGTTCGAGCTCGCCCGAGCAGCGCGGGCGGGAGCAGCACCGCCGCACTGAGGAATGTTGCACGCGCCGGCACGTCTTGCAAGCGTAGAGAGTTGCGTCGGGGGAGAGAGCTGTGAGGCGCCATAGGCGCGGATCGAGGCGCCAGCCACTCCCCGGTCTCGTAAGGACGCCGGAACGCTGCAGTTCGCCCCAGAGCTTACTCATGAAGTCTTTGCTGACCCCCGCCTTTGCGGAGAAGTCGTGGCGGAAGCCGCTGTCACCCTCCCACGCTACGACATTGAAGCGTTTTTTGGCCCCCTTCGTGCCCGCGTGTTGGGCGAGGTCGACGAGGTTTTGGGGGCCGTTCAGTTCGAGGTCCATCCAATTCAGCGGTGCCGTGAGGTTGGTCTCGAGGTTGAAGGCGCAGTCGGATCGCAGGCTATCGACGAGGACCTGAATGAGGCCGGCTAGCTCGCCTTGCGGAACGTCGCCACGCTGCTGCGCGAGAGCAGCGCAGAGGTCGCGGGAGACTTCCGGCGCGAGTTGCCAGCGCAGAATGCCGACGCCCTCAGGCGAGAGCCTGGGCTCGCTGTTCGAGAACTCGCGGTAGGCAATTCGCCAGGCGCGTTTTCCGACCTGGTGTTGATCCTCGTGGCGTGGTGCGGCGCCGGTGGCGCTGAGGAGCGGTGCGAGGTGGTCAACGATCGTGGCGGGGGAGGAGGGCAGGCGTGCGTTTTTTGCCGCCCGTACGAGTAAGTTCTTCTCGAGCAGGCCAGTGTAGGAGTGCTCCGCAAACCAGGCGAAGAAGGCCGCCTCTTGGCGCCCGTCGGCGAAGGCGAGGATTTTGCGTCGGCCTTCGGGTAGGTTCTGGAAGAGGGCCGTCGCAATTGCTGAGTTCGGGGCGTCGGCACCGTGCACGACTTCGCGTACGGGGTCGGGACCCGAGTAGCCGCATGCAGCGCATTTGGAGAGGCGATCTTCGTGCGTCGCTGAAGGTGCGAAACGGGCCACGCGGGCTGGGTCGGGGTGGGGGCAGGCGGGGGCCGCGCCGACTCGCCAGATCGCGGCGCAATGCCCGCATAAATATCTGCCCTCCGCATGGTCGGGGAGGCCTTCGTTCTGAGGCAGGGGGAGGAAATATTCGACGCCGAAATCCGGGCTTGACCGGTCACGGTCGGGTTCGAGCAGCCTGCCGTTTTGTTCGCGACCGACATAGTAATGTTGGCCGCACTCGCGGCAGAGGGCGAGTTCGAACCAGGGCCCGCTGTCGGTTGTGGATGCCGGCGCGCCCTTTGTTATTGCGAGCTGGCGTCTGGGCCATAACTGCAGGAACGCGCCTTCGAGGGCACGAATGAACAAGTGGTAGCGGATGCGCAGCTCGCCCTTGCCCAGCGCTCTTTCCAGTGCGGCTATGGCTAGGCCTTCGGACCCTCCCCCATTGGCTTCGGGAAACAATTCCAGGGCGAGGGCCTCGACCGTTTTCGGCTCCTGGAGGGCGTGTTTCAGCCGGTCGCCTTCTGGGTCGGCCGAGGGTTGCGGGGCGGATTCCTCGATGATGGCGTCTCGGGGGTCGAATTCCTCCCCGAAGAGGGTCTCGGCGAAAGCCGCGAGCGCCGGCAAATCTTGTTTTCCGCGACCGAGTGACGCACTGGTTGCAACGCAGCGCAAGTTCGTCCTCGTGGTGCCGAGACGCTGCTTCAAGCGGCGCATGAGGTAGGCCATTTCGATGCCCTTGGCACCGCGGTATTGGTGCGCTTCGTCGAGGACGAGGAAGCGAGTGGCGTTGGGGCTGACCGTCTCGAAAAGGGGGCTGTCCTCGGGGCGCAGCAGCAGATATTCGAGCATTGAAAAATTCGTTAGGAGGATGTGCGGGGGGGAGTGGCGCATCTCATCGCGATAGACGAGCTCGCCGGGTTTGCGATCCTGCGCGGCAGCGCTTGCGTTGCGGCGGTTGTCGCTTGCGCTTTCGGGGGTCTGGCCCGTGTAGCGGCCGAATGATAGCTGGATGCCGCTCTTGGCGAGCTCACCGGCGTAGTCCCCCAAGCGTTTCCGCTGGTCGTTGGCAAGCGCGTTCATCGGGTAAAGGATGAGGGCTCGCACGCCCGGTCGAGGATCTTTGAGTATCGTGAGAATGATTGGTAGGAGGTAGGCCTCGGTCTTACCACTGCCGGTGGGTGTCGCGATGATCGCGTTCCTGTTGTTCAGGAGGGAACGAGCCGCAAGCTCTTGGTGACGGTATAACGGCAGGTCGCCCAGTATCCCGCGGAGGGCAGCGCCGCCGGGAAGGTCTTCTGGCGGGCATCCGCGGGCAAAGTTTGGGAGCTTTTCAAGGAAGGGGCCGCGGTGGATGCCGCCTTCCTCGAGAGCGCCCCGGAACGATTCGCGGAGATCCGGGTCTGAGAAGTAGAAGGTCGTGCGGAGGTATGATGCCACCCGCTGGGCGAGGACGGCGCTGAGGTCGATTGGGTTCACGAACAGTTGCCTCTCGTGGTTGCGATTTCCGAGCGAAGGGCAGCGATCAGCTCCGGGTGGTCCGCGGCGACGGCGTCGGCGCGGCGGCGCCATCTCGCAGGGATCGAGTTGCCG